>NZ_CBFHAZ010000102.1:0-23774 GCF_965653655.1 Pseudomonas onubensis
GGTGTATCAGTCACATGTTTATCGACTGACACTCCGCATTCGCGAGCAAGCCCGCTCCCACATTGGGTTTTGCGGTGCTAATCAGATCAACGGTTCATCCGGCTTCTTGTTCTTCCAGCCATCATTGCCCGGCAGCAGCAGGTTCAAACCAATCGCTACCACCGCACACAGGGCGATGCCCTTGAGGCCAAAGTCATCCGGGCCAGTGCCGGTGCCGACCAGTACACCGCCAATCCCGAACACCAGGGTCACCGACACAATCACCAGATTGCGCGCCTCGCCCAGGTCGATCTTGTGGCGGATCAGCGTGTTCATGCCCACCGCCGCAATCGAACCGAACAGCAGGCACAGAATCCCACCCATCACGGGTATTGGAATGCTTTGCAGCAACGCTCCGAACTTGCCGATAAACGCCAGGCTGATGGCAAACACCGCCGCCCAGGTCATGATTTTCGGGTTGTAGTTCTTGGTCAGCATCACTGCGCCCGTCACTTCGGCGTAAGTGGTGTTTGGCGGGCCACCGAACAGGCCGGCAGCGGTGGTGGCAATCCCGTCACCCAGCAGGGTGCGGTGCAGGCCGGGCTTCTTCAGGTAGTCGCGACCGGTCACGCTGCCTACCGCAATCACACCGCCGATATGTTCGATCGCCGGGGCCAGGGCCACCGGGACGATAAACAGGATGGCCTGCCAGTTGAACTCCGGCGCGGTGAAGTGGGGCAGGGCGAACCACGGCGCGGCGGCGATCTTCGCCGTGTCGACCACTCCAAAGTAGAACGACATGGCAAAGCCGACCAGTACGCCGGAGATAATCGGTACCAGGCGGAAAATGCCTTTGCCGAATACCGCGACGATCAGAGTGGTCAGCAGCGCCGGCATCGAAATCAGCATCGCTGTCTGGTAGTGGATCAGCTCGCTGCCATCACCGGCTTTGCCCATCGCCATATTGGCGGCAATCGGCGCCATGGCCAGGCCGATGGAAATGATCACCGGGCCAATCACCACTGGCGGCAGCAAGCGGTCGATGAACCCAGTGCCTTTGACCTTCACGGCCAGGCCCAAAAAGGTATAAACGAAACCGGCCGCCATCACCCCGCCCATGGTCGCCGCAAGGCCGAACTGGCCCTTGGCGAGAATGATCGGCGTGATAAACGCAAAGCTCGATGCCAGGAATACCGGCACCTGCCGCCCTGTCACCACCTGGAACAGCAACGTGCCCAGGCCTGCGGTGAACAGTGCGACGTTTGGATCAAGACCTGTGATCAGCGGCATCAACACCAGCGCGCCAAATGCTACAAAAAGCATCTGTGCGCCAGACAGGATCTGGCGCCAAAGCGGGTCGTTGAAATCATCCTGCATGCTTACGCGTCCTTCTGCTTGGTGCCGAAGATCTTGTCACCGGCATCGCCCAGGCCTGGGATGATGTAACCATGTTCGTTCAAGCGCTCGTCGATGGAGGCGGTGTAGATCTGCACGTCCGGGTGAGCTTTTTCGACGGCAGCGATGCCTTCGGGCGCAGCCACCAGCACCATGGCGCGGATGTCTTTGCAGCCGGCTTTTTTCAGCAGGTCGATGGTGGCAACCATGGAGCTGCCGGTGGCGAGCATCGGGTCGATGATCATTGCCAGGCGCTCGTTGATTTCCGGGACGAGTTTTTCCAGGTATGTGTGTGCCTGCAAGGTTTCTTCATTGCGGGCCACGCCCACGGCGCTGACTTTGGCGCCGGGGATCAGGCTGAGCACGCCTTCGAGCATGCCGATACCGGCGCGCAGGATAGGCACTACGGTGATTTTCTTACCGGCAATTTTCTCCACTTGTACGGGACCGGCCCAACCGGGGATCTCGTAGGTTTCCAGCGGCAAATCCTTGGTCGCTTCATAAGTCAGCAGCGCTCCGACTTCCTGAGCAAGCTCACGGAAATTCTTCGTGCTAATGTCGGCACGGCGCATAAGGCCGAGTTTGTGTCGGATCAGCGGGTGGCGGATCTCGCGAGTGGGCATGGGAAAGGCTCCGGCGGCGGGCAAAAAAACCGGCCTAGATTAATCTATCCGAGGGTGTTGTCCTATAGACATCTAGTACGTTAGTCCATTAAGGCTTGATCGTTGCGCCTCACATGCGTACCTTTGCCCGCTTTTCTTGCCACAGCACCCCCTTGGAGAGCGCCATGTCCGCTGATCTCGAGCATATCCGTCAAATCATGCGCGAGGCTGACTGCCTGTACACCGAAGCGCAAGTCGAAGAAGCGATCGCCAAGGTTGGCGCACACATCAGTCGCGAAATGGCCGACACCAACCCGGTGGTCTTCTGCGTGATGAACGGCGGCCTGATTTTCGCCGGCAAATTGCTGACTCATCTGCAATTCCCGCTGGAAGCCTCCTACCTGCACGCCACCCGTTATCGCAACGAGACCAGCGGCGGCGACCTGTTCTGGAAAGCCAAGCCGGAAGTGTCGTTCATCGACCGCGACGTGCTGATCATCGACGACATCCTCGATGAAGGTCACACCCTGGGCGCGATCATCGACTTCTGCAAACACGCCGGTGCGCGCAAAGTGCACACCGCTGTGCTGATCGACAAAGACCACGACCGCAAAGCTCGCCCGGACCTCAAAGCCGATTACGTCGGCCTGCCGTGCATCGATCGTTACATTTTCGGCTACGGCATGGACTACAAAGGCTACTGGCGTAACGCCAATGGCATCTACGCGGTTAAAGGGATGTAAACCATGGCGCGCTTTCTTGATCAGACATTGTTCGCTGAGTTGGCCGAGAAAGCGGCCGCCAGCCCCCGTGGCCGGCACCATCACAACTTCCATCAGATGGAAGAGCCCTGCCATCGCCTGGCCGTCGGCCTGCAACCCGACACCTATGTGCCGCCGCATCGACACCTGAGCGCCGACAAGGCGGAAACCCTGTTGGTGCTCAAGGGCAGCCTCGGCGTGCTGGTGTTCAACGACACCGGCGAGGTGATTGCCAAGCGCATTCTGCAGGCGGGCGGCGAGTGCGCAGGCGTCGACCTGCCGCCAGGCGTGTTTCATGGCCTGGTGGTGCTGGAACCCGACAGCGTGATGTTTGAATGCAAGGCCGGGCCGTACCGCCCGATAGGCGAGGGCGAGTCACCCGACTGGGCGCCCCGCGAAGGTGAGGCCGGTGTGGCCGAGTATCAGCGCTGGATGCTCGCCCAGTTCGATTGAGCTACAGTGCTCGGCCATCTGCTACGGAGCGGCCCATGAGCCTGTTGCCACGCACCTGCGCCGCCCTGGCGTTGACTCTCAGTTTGCCACTGGCTGCCGCGCCCGCGCCGATGCACAGCCAGTTCCTGCCCCCCGATGACCTGACCCTGCGCGCCGAAACGCCCGACCAGCAGCAACTGCTGCAAATCACCGAATATGCGGTGGTGGTGGGTAACCAGCGGCAATCAACGCAACAACCCATCCCGGTGACCTCGCCGTTGATGATCCGCCTCAAGGGCAAACCCTTGAACAAAGGCGCAACCATCGCCCAGGTGGTGCTCAATTTTGACGCCGAAAGCAAAAGCCTGAAAAAGCCGGTGTTCGATGACGCCAGCAAAACGCTCACGCTGTCCTATCCGGTGGCCCAGTACCGCGTGATTGTCGACCTGCTGCGCAATGACACGGTGTATGTGCAGTTCCTCAGTTATGCCAATGGGCATATCTGGGCGGACCTGCATACCGGTGCTGTTCGCGCAAAGTAATTAAGCCGAATGCATTCAATGTGGGAGCTGGCTTGCCTGCGATGGCCATAGGTATCTACACAACTTTTGAAGGCAGCCACTTTTTCCTGTGGCGAGCAGGCTTGCCCTGCGTTGGGCTGCGAAGCAGCCCCAGTAAAGGCACTGCAATTTTCCTGAAAGAACTCAGCGTCTGGGTTTGGGGCCGCTTCGCAGCCCAACGCAGGGCAAGCCTGCTCGCCACAACAGCCTATCCGGTTGTGTAGATACCTATGCTGCGATGGCGGTGGGTCAGTTGGCCCAACGGTCACTGATGCACCGCCATCGCAGGCAAGCCAGCTCCCACATGCGTGTTTGGTTGTTTTCGAAGGTGGTGTCTGGCAGGTAGACTTCCTCTCCCGTGTAATGTCTGCAGGCTGGAGTCGGTAATGCGTAAAGATAAGAAACAGGTGATTGGTGACGAGATCGGCGACGACCAGATCAAGTTGTTCCTGGATTTTGAGCCAGTTGACGCGACTTCAGCGTCCCTGCACAAGCTGATCAAGGCCTACCGTGGCCTGCGTATCGACGACTTCGAGCGCTTCCTGGGCTTTTTCAAAGAGGCCGGCCTGGACCTGGATGGTAAGGACGAGCACGGCAAGACCTTCGTCGAGCTGATCAAGGACCAGCGCAACGCACCTGAGTACATCGAGCTGATCGAAAAAGCCCGCGGCTGATTATCCCAGCCACAAAAAAACGCCCCGAGGGGCGTTTGATCGTTCCCACGCTCCGCGTGGGAATGCCTCCACTGACGCTCCGCGTCAAGACCTCAAGCGAAGCTCTCAGCCTCGTTGCTTTGCTCAACCAGTTCCAGGCTGATGTTGTTCTGTGCATTGATCTTGCGATACAGCTCGGCATCCGTCTCCAGCACTTTTTCCCGGGCCGGGAAGATCTCGTGCAGCTTGGCCGCCCACTCACCGGCAGCCTTGGCCGGGAAGCAGCGCTCGATCAGTTCCAGCATGATCGAAACCGTCACCGAAGCACCTGGGGACGCGCCCAGCAGGGCTGCCAGCGAGCCGTCTTTGGCCGCGACCAGCTCGGTGCCAAATTGCAGCACGCCACCTTTTTTCGGGTCTTTCTTGATGATCTGCACCCGTTGGCCGGCCACTTCCAGGCGCCAGTCTTCGGCTTTGGCTTGCGGGTAGAAGCGGCGCAGGGATTCCAGGCGCTGCTCCATGGACTGCATCACTTCGCTGACCAGGTACTTGGTCAGGTCCATGTTGTCGCGCGCGACCGCCAGCATCGGGCCGATATTACCGGCGCGAACCGACAGCGGCAGGTCGAGGAACGAGCCGTGCTTGAGGAACTTGGTGGTAAAGCCGGCGTATGGCCCGAACAACAGGGATTTCTTGCCATCGACCACGCGGGTGTCCAGGTGCGGCACCGACATCGGCGGCGAGCCCACGGCGGCCTGGCTGTAGACCTTGGCCTGGTGGTGCTTGACCACTTCCGGGTTGTCGCAACGCAGCCACTGGCCACTGACCGGGAAACCGCCGAAGCCTTTGCTTTCTTCAATGCCCGAAGCTTGCAGCAGCGGCAGCGCCGCGCCACCGGCGCCGAGGAACACGAACTTGGCGTCTACATCACGGCTGTTACCGCTGTTGACGTCCTTGATGCTTACGGTCCAGCCTGCGCCATTGCGCTTGAGGCCGGTGACACGCTTGCTGTACTTGACCTGGGCATCCGGTGCGCTGGTCAGGTGCGACAGCAGTTGATTGGTCAGCGCGCCGAAGTTGACGTCGGTGCCGTTCATCACGCGGGTGGCGGCGATTTTTTCGTCGAGCGGGCGGCCCGGCATCATCAGCGGCATCCACTCGGCCATCTCATTGCGGTCTTCGGTGTAGTGCATGTCCGAGAACGCATGGTGCTGGCTGAGGGTTTCAAAGCGTTTCTTGAGGAAGGACACGCCTTTGTCGCCCTGCACGAAGCTCAGGTGCGGCACCGGGCTGATAAAGGACTTGGACGAGCCAAAGGTGCCCTTTTTGGTCAGGTACGCCCAGAACTGCTTCGACACCTCGAACTGGGTGTTGATGTGCACGGCTTTCTTGATGTCGATGGAACCATCGGCGGCCTGCGGCGTGTAGTTCAGCTCACACAGCCCGGCGTGGCCGGTGCCGGCGTTGTTCCACGGGTTGGAACTCTCCGCGGCACCCGAATCCATCAGCTCAACGACTTCCAGCTTGAGGCCGGGGTCGAGCTCTTTGAGCAATACGGCCAGGGTGGCACTCATGATGCCGGCCCCTACCAGTACTACGTCGACTGCTTCGTTATGCGCCATTTAACGCGTCTCCAAAATCTGCAGCACCAAATTGACGGCATGGCTGCCAGGAGTGACGGGGCGGTTCACGTGTTGCCCCAGGTTACCCATGGCCAGGATCGCCATGTCCGTTTCGCAATTCTTTGCAACTTCAGCACACGCTTCCTGCCGGGCTAATCTGCCTATGAACGCATTCATGGGCGCCTGTGGCAATTCGACTTATGGTCAAAGCGTGTGATTCGTGCAATCAATCCGTAGCGGACAGGCTCAAGCTCCGGTGTTTGAGGAGTACTCGGTCCTGTGTGGTTGGGCTGTTCCAGACGCTGATGGTGCTTGTACAAACGCCAAACTATTCATTTGCTCGCCACACTCTTGTGAAGTTGTGAAAACCCGTTTTTTCACGCTCTTTTGAAGACGTGAACCTCAAAAAAGGGCTGCCCCAGCCTGGCACCTGGCCCGTAAACCTCTGCCGACACGCGGCAAAACGGGCAAACAACTCAAGTGGCCGAGCGCAATGGCAGCTCTGGCAGATTCGGTAAAGAGAGGTGGTTTGCAAAGAAAACAGCAAGCGCGCCAGCTTCACTCGATCTGTGTGGGCGGCTCTCTGTGGGCGATTGGGGGGTTAATACCGAGGCATTAACGATGCTGCGAGGCCCGATCAGGAGACGTCCTTATAATCGGGGGGAGATTGTAGCGAAGAACGCCGGGGAAATGGGCGTGTTTTGTGACTTTTATTAGGGCGTTCAGGAAGCCAGTGCATGCCGCGAGTGCGTGTGGACGACCTGCGGGCTGATTCGAGCGCTCATCGGCAGTGGGCGGTGCATCCAGCCCAGATGGGGTTCTGAGACCTCCACCCAGCCGTCGCCCACGGGTGGCAGGCTGCACTGCTTGAACGCCACGCAATGGCCATTGGCATCAAGCCGTGCGTAGTGGCGATGACGGGGTTGGGACATGAACAATGATTTAAGAAGGCGCATGGCTTTGTACCTGTTGCGTTACATGCTTGAAGGTTGCCAGTGTGCCATGACAGTGGAGTGACGAAATTATGCGAAATTGTAATTTGAGCAGGCCTTCAGCTGACGTTCAGGATGGCTGGTGAGTGGCCCGCGTGCGCCGTTATACTGGCGGCCTGTTTGCACCTAGTCCTGGAGAAATGAGTATGTTGCAACGCCTGTTGTTTGGTTTGATCACTGTGACCAGTCTGACCCTGGTTGGCTGCGCCAACAGCCCGCAACAACTCAGCCCGCAACCTAAAGTCACGGCGCAGTTGGCGCCTGTCGGCCATGGCCAGCCGGTGTCGGTACGCGTGGTAGATGGTCGTCCTTCGCCCACCCTGGGTTCCCGTGGTGGCTTGTACCCTGAGACTGCGCTGATTTCGGTACAAGGCCAGGACGTGCTGCCCAAGCTGCAAGCCCAGGCTGAAGCCGCCGTGCGCCTGCTGGGCTTCACCCCGGCCAACTCGCCGGGCGCGCCGCAGTTGACCATCACCCTGGCTGAGCTGAAGTACCAGTCGCCCAAAGAAGGCCTGTATGTGACGGAAGCCTCCATCGGCGCAACCTTCAAGTCCGACGTCAGTGCCGGTACACGCCGCTACAGTGGCCGCTACGGCGCGTCCCTGAACCAGCGCTTCGGTATGTCGCCGAACCAGGAAACCAACACCAAGCTGGTCAGCGACGTGTTGAGTGATGCCCTGACGCGCTTGTTCAAAGACCCGAGTATCGGTTCGCTTCTCAGCGCACAGTAACTGTCGGGCGGGCGCGGAGCGCCCTGATCGCCGTTACCACGCAGAGCGTGGGAACGATCACCGGGCTCAGCAATGAGCCCGGTTTTTTTATGCCTGTAGCCTTCATGCAGCCGTTTCGACATAAAAGTCCAGCACACTCACGCCAGTGAGCAGGTCCAGCTCCGGCAGGTCGGCATGCTGGTGCCCGCCGAGCGCGCAATACACCAGCCAGTGACGGTCCTGGACGTTGAACGCAAGGCCGCCGACCAGCGCTTCCTGCTCATCGTTTTGGGCCATCAAGTACAGCCGATCCTGGTTTTGTGCGTGCAGCATGACAAGCTCCCAAGCGTTCGAAGGGCAACAGAGTGGCTTGTTAAGGTGACGTTCAGGTGACGCTGTAAATTACTGGATACATTAACCGTACATGGGGGACGGAACGTTTCAGCGGCAGGAGGCCAATATCATTCAGGTTTGTATCTGAATTGATACCAAGACACTCGTCTACCGAGGTTTGCGATGGCGCTGCCCGCACTGCTGATCAATGCTGTGGCTTTATTGGTGGCCTGCCCGGGTGCAGCGCTGCTGTTCATTACCCGCCTGCGCGAGCAGCGAGCGCTGGCCGATCTGACCGCCCAAAGCGAAGACCGCGCAATCGACCAACCGATGTTGTTTCTGGATGTGCGCACCGAACGGTCGCATCGCCTGGCTTACCGTGTCGGGTTTGCCTGCCTGGGCCTGGCGCTGGCCGTCTCATGGCTCAGCACCCACCTCTAAAATCACCGCAAAACCAAAATGTGGGAGCGGGCTTGTTGTGGCGAGGGAGCTTGCTCCCGCTGGGCAGCGAAGCGGCCCCAATAAAGATGGGAGCGCTACGCACTGGAGCGCCAGCCCGGTCCAGCGGGAGCAAGCTCCCTCGCCACAGATGCCCCACACCTTGGTGGTGTTTACAGGGGAATCCCGGCCTTGACCCGGTATTGATTCCTCACCGGCGTCGCATACTGCACCACCAAAAACGGTCGGTGCTCAGCCGGGCATTCATTCAAGCGCCGCTCCCACTCCGCCTTGGCCTTGGCCAACTCATCGGCCGGGAACACCTCGGCTGCCGCCGGCACCTGCAATTGCGGGTCGGCGTCGCTCCACTGCGCATACGCCAGGTAATGCACCGGGAACAGGCGATAACCGCCGAGAATCTGCCGGTCCATTTCCACGGCCAACAGCTTGGTGTCTTCAAAACGCTCGGTAATCGGCGGGGCAAAGTTCACGTGCACGCGACCCTTGTAGCCGGTAATGCCCAGTGCAATGCTCACATCGTCTTCGCCCGGTGCCTTGGTGTAGGTGCCGGTGGTGGCGCGGATGTACAGCTCGCGCGCCTTGGCACTGTCGCACGGGTCGTATTCATAGCTGATCGACACCGGCGTCAGGTTCAATGACTGGATCACCTCGGCAAACGGCTCGTCCTTGCGGCTGACGTGGAACATCTTGAGGATTGCCGATTCGGTGCGATCATCGCCATCCTTGGCGCGGCCTTCGGCCTGGGCGATCCAGATCGACTGGCAGTCGTTGCGGATCGAATGGTTGATATAGGCCGACAGCAGGTTATACGCCGCCATCTTCTCCTTTCGCCCGGTGATCGAGCGGTGCACGATGAAGCTCTTGTTCAGGCGCATCAGGTCGCTGACAAACGGCTTTTGCAGCAGGTTGTCGCCGATGGCGATGCGTGGCGTCGGCAGGCCGGCGTGGTACACGGCATAGTTGACGAAGGCCGGGTCCATCACGATGTCGCGGTGGTTGGCCAGAAACAGGTAGGCGGTGCCGGACTTGAGCTGCTCGACGCCGGTATAGGTCACGCCGTCGGTCGCGCGATCAATGGTGTGATCGACGTAATACTCGACTTTGTCCTGCAGGGTGGCCACGGTGGTGACGCCGGCAAATTCACGGCGCAGTTTGCGGGCGATCATCGGCTTGAGCAGCCAGCCCAGGGCGCCGGCAAAGCGCGGGAAGCGGAAGTGGGTCAGGATGTCCAGAAAGGCCTTGTCACTGAACAGACGCGCCAGCACGGCCGGGACTTCGCTGTCGTTGTAAGGTCGGATGGTATCGAATTCGCCCATCATGCTCTCTTGTTAGAAACGGCTAGGGTAAGTAAAGGAAATATCAGGGTGCGGCCGCAATAGTGGCGCTGCCGTGAATAGCCCTGTAAATAGACCGGCGATTATACGCACAAGTCACCTGGGAGACCGCGATGGAAGAGGAGTCGTACGAATGTCCTTATTGTGCAGAGGTGGTCACAGCGTTGCTGGACCTGTCGGGAGGTGATCAGCAATATATAGAGGATTGCCCGGTGTGCTGCCGGCCCGTCACTTTCGAGCTACAGGTGCACGAGGACGAATGGATGCTGAACGTGCGCAGCGAAAACGAGTAACAGGTACACCCCATGCAGCGAATCTACGAACCGGAAAACCTGATGGAAGGCGAGCTGCTGCAGCAGATGCTTGCCAGCGAAGGCATCGAGGCGCACCTGGTGGGTCGCCATTTGCTCGGTGGCACCGGCGAATTGCCGATCTTCGGCCTGTTGGGCCTGGAAGTTAACAACGACCAGGCCGCCTACGCCCGTGAATTGATAACGGCCTATAACGGCGCGCAACCCATGCCCGGCGATGAACCCGACAGCTTCCCCGACGTGCTGGTCTGTTAGGCTGTCGGTCGGTTTACCCCAAGAGTCGTGTTGCCCCATGTGTGGACGTTATGCCCTGTTTCGCTGGAACCCTTCTTTTGCTGCCTTGCCGGGCTTCCCGGCCGATCAGCAGGCCCAGTGGAACATCTCCCCGTATGATTCGGTGCTGATCCAGCGCCTGAGCGAAGGCCAGCGCACCCTGGCACGTGCGCGCTGGGGCCTTACGCCACCGTGGCTCACCGACCTTTCGCGCACCCCGGCCCACGCCCGCGCCGAAACCCTGGCGGAACAACCGATGTTTCGCGAAGCCTTGCGCCAGCGCCGTTGCTTGCTGCCGGCCAACGGTTTTTACGAATGGCGTGGCACCCAGCGCAAGCGCCCCTACTGGCTGACGCCGGGTGAAGGCTCCACGCTGTTTTTTGCGGCGATCTGGGAGGCTTATCCGGTGCAGGAGCAGGTGTGGCTGAGTACCGCAGTGGTGACCCAGGCAGCGCAGAGCCAGCGGCGGCCGTTGATTCTGGATGCGGCGGGGCAGGAGGCATGGCTGAATCCTGAGACGCCGCTGCACGTTTTGCAGGGCTTGTTGGCCAGCGAGCCCGCGGCGTTGCGCGAGCGGGTGTTGGCCAATATGGTCAATGATCCGAAGTTGAATGGGCCGGAGTGCCTGACTCCGGGTTGAGGTTGAATGTGCTGGCCTCTTCGCGAGCAAGCCCGCTCCCACATTTTGATTTGTGAACACCGTCAAATGTGGGAGCGGGCTTGCTCGCGAAGGCGGCCTCAAAACCACCGCAGATCGCTAAACCTTGAACTGATTGATCAACCGCCGCTGCTGCTCCGCCAGCTTGGTCAGATCCGCACTCGCTGCGCTGGACTCATCCGCACCACCCGCCACCTCATTGGCCACCTGGCCGATATTGATCACATTGCGATTGATGTCCTCGGCCACCGCGCTCTGCTCCTCGGCCGCGCTGGCAATCTGCGTGTTCATGTCGTTGATCACCGACACCGCCTGGGTAATCGTCTCCAGCGCTTCGGCCGCCTTCGCCGCATGTTGCACGCTTTCGTCGGTGCGGTGCTGGCTGTCCTCCATCACCCGCACCACATCCCGCGTGCCTTGTTGCAACTGCTGGATCATGGTCTGGATTTCTTCGGTGGCCTTCTGGGTTTTCTGCGCCAGGTTGCGCACTTCATCGGCCACCACCGCAAAACCTCGGCCTTGTTCACCGGCGCGGGCCGCTTCGATGGCGGCGTTGAGCGCCAGCAGGTTGGTTTGCTCGGCAATCCCGCGAATCGCCGTGAGGATTGCGTTGATGTTCTCGCTGTCCTTGGCCAGGGTTTGCACCACGCCGACGGCCTTGCCGATTTCTTCGGCCAGCGCGCCGATGGAGGTGGAGGTGTCGCGAACAATGCGCATGCCCTGGCTGGCGGCCTGGTCGGCATGGCTGGCGGCTTGCGCGGCCTGGGTGGCATTGCGTGCCACGTCTTGCGCAGTGGCGGTCATTTCGTGCACGGCGGTGGCCACCTGGTCGATCTCGACCAGCTGTTTATGCACGCCCTGGTTGGTGCGAATCGCGATATCGGCGGTGTGTTCCGACGAGTCGCTGACCTTTTGCACCGAACTCACCACCTGAGTGATCATGCCCTGCAACTTGATCAGGAAGGTATTGAAGCCGTTGGCAATCGCGCCCAGCTCATCGGCGCGATCACTGGTGAGGCGGCGGGTAAGGTCGCCTTCGCCCTGGGCGATATCGTTGAGCATCGCCACCATTTGCTTGAGCGGGCGGGCAATGCCATGGCCCACCAGCCAGATCACCAGCAACCCGATACCGGCGATCAACAGGCCAACCATGGCCATGCCGAAGGTGTCGGTCTTGCGCTGGGCTTGCAAGTCGCTTTGCAGCTTTTGCGAGTCGGCCATTACCGCACTCAGCGGCAGTTGCAGCATCAAGGTCCAGCGCGCTTCGGCCTGGCCGATGTTGAAGGGCAGGAACAGTTCGATATGCCCGTGTTCCTTGTCGATGTCGTAGCGCACTTCGCCGACTTTCAACTGGCCGAGGTTGGCCAGCTCGTTGCTGTCGAGCAGGTCGCTGGCTTTTTCGCCGAGCTTGCTGGCGTCTTTGGTGTACGCCACCAGGCGACCGTTACTGGAGATCAGCGCCAGTTCGCCAGCGCCGTTGTACAGGTTCTGGTCGGCGCGGGTGAGCATGTCCTGGATGAAGTTCACCGA
The DNA here is from genome assembly GCF_965653655.1 of Pseudomonas onubensis. NCBI lineage: Bacteria > Pseudomonadati > Pseudomonadota > Gammaproteobacteria > Pseudomonadales > Pseudomonadaceae > Pseudomonas > Pseudomonas onubensis. The sequence goes on from NZ_CBFHAZ010000102.1 coordinate 12,605, forward strand.
CAGGTCGGCACCGACGATGCCCTGGAAAGTCCCATCGACCATGATCGGTTCGATAAACGAGGCGAGCATCACCATGGCATTCCCGACTTTATAAGGTGCCGGGTCGATGGCGCAGGGTTTCTTGCTCTCTTTGGAGCACAGGTAGTACTCACTGGCACGCACGCCGGTGGACAGGATGTTCTGGTCGTTGACGTCTGCGAGCTTATCCAGGCCCAGGCTGCCATCGGCGTTGCGGTACCACCACGGCAGAAAGCGGCCGTCGGCGGCCATACCGACAATCGCGGTATTTACGTAGGCAGCGTCGTTATGGTCGATGGCATTGGGTTCCCAGCCAATGTAGGCGCCGAGGATTTTCGGGTTGCGCACCACGGTTTCATGCAACAGGTTGATCAACTGCTCACGGCCGACCTGCAGCGCGGGTTCGCCCTTGGCGTCTTTCATGGCCAGCAGGGCGTTGGCGGTGGCCAGGCCTTTGGCGGTTACCAGTGGCGCTTCCAGTTCGCGCTGAATTAAGGTGGCCTGGGTTTGCGCCAGAGCGGTGAGGCGCTGCTCGATGATCTGCTCAAATTGCGCCTGGGTTCGCTCCTGCACCAGCTCCTGGGTGCGGGCACCGGCGAACACTGCATAAAGCACCAGCACTGCGACCACACTCAGCACGATGGCCCCGGTCAGTGCGGCGACAGAAAACTGAATCGACTTGAATTTCATTGAGGCTCCAGGCGCAGGGCAGGTGGGCTGCCTTTTTGTATCGGCCATCGGCTCTGGAGGCTTAAGGCTTGGGGGGCAAAATAGTGCGAGATGTCGCAAACGGGCTGTTCGCCGCCGCTATGGGTGTGTGGGATGTATCTGAAAGTTAGCGGTTACACGTCGTGTGTATCTGGCGTTGATACAAATGACCGCCTACGATACGCGCCAGGTTTTCAGGGAGAGCATCATGAAAAAGTCATTGGCAGTAAGCGTACTCAGTGCAGCGATGCTGCTGGCAGGTTGCCAGTCGGTTAACACCACCAGCGGCGGCGCCGTGGGCGTGGAGCGCAAGCAGTACATGTTCAGCATGCTGTCGAGCCAGGAAGTCGACCAGATGTATGCCCAGTCCTACCAGCAGACGCTGGGCGAGGCGAGTGGCAAGGGCATGCTCGACAAGACCAGTGCCAACGCCAAGCGCGTGCAGGCCATCGCCAACCGCCTGATCGCCCAGGCGCCGACCTTCCGCCCGGACGCGGCGCAGTGGAAGTGGGAAGTCAACCTGATCAAAAGCGATGAGATGAACGCCAACTGCGGGCCTGGCGGCAAGATCTTCGTGTACAGCGGGTTGATCGACAAGCTCAAGCTCACCGACGACGAACTGGCTGCCGTTATGGGCCATGAAATCGCCCACGCCTTGCGTGAACACGGGCGTGAAGCCATGTCCAAGGCGTATGGCATCCAGATGGCCAAGCAGGGCGCCGGTGCGTTGTTCGGCCTGGGCCAGGACAGCCTCGCGTTGGCCGATACCGTGGCCAACTACGGTATGACGTTGCCTAACAGCCGTGCCAATGAAAACGAAGCCGACCTGATCGGCCTGGAGCTTTCGGCCCGCGCCGGTTACAACCCGAATGCCGCGATCACCTTGTGGAACAAGATGGCCAAGGCTTCGGAAGGCGCGCCACCGGAGTTCATGAGCACTCACCCGGCGTCCGACAGCCGAATCGCTTCGTTGCAGGCGGCGATTCCGAAGGTGATGCCGCTTTACCAACAGGCCAAAAAATCCTGATATTCCAGGACTTGTGAAGATCCAAATGTGGGAGCGGGCTTGCTCGCGAAGGCGTCAGTTCAGTCAAATATTTACCGACTGACACACCGCTTTCGCGAGCAAGCCCGCTCCCACATTGGTTTGGGTTTACAGCTTTAGATCCACCCGCTGCTTTGCATGGCCTTGTACACCGCCACCACCGCCAGGACGAAAAACGCCGTAGCCGCCAGTCGACGAATCAAGGTCAGCGGCAGTTTTTCCGCCGCGAAATTCCCCGCCAATACCACCGGCACGTTGGCAATCAGCATGCCCAGCGTGGTGCCGATAATCACCAGCCACAACTCCGGGTACTGCGCCGCCAGCATCACCGTGGCGATTTGGGTCTTGTCACCGATTTCGGCGAGGAAGAACGCAATCAGTGTGGTCAGGAACGGCCCGAACTTGCGCGTGGTACTGGCTTCGTCATCGTCGAGCTTGTCCGGCACCAAAGTCCACAGCGCGGTGGCACAGAAGCTCGCTGCGAGGATCCAGTGCAACACCGCATCCGAGAAGAAACTGCCGAACCAGGCCCCCACGGCACCGGCGGCCGCATGGTTGGCCAGGGTCGCGGCGACAATGCCGGCGATGATCGGCCAGGGTTTGCGAAAGCGTGCGGCAAGGATGAGCGCGAGCAGTTGCGTCTTGTCGCCGATTTCGGCCAAGGCAACGATTGCGGTAGGAACGAGTAATGAATCCAGCATCAGGTAGGTTTCCAGGGGCGGGTCGACACGGCTATGACACGTACAGCCTTCCCGCCCCGGGTAAGGTGTGCGTGTCATAGGTCTGGTCAAACCCCGGTCCGTCTGTGCGGACTCCTGGGTCGCATACGCCATGGTCTGTTGACCAAGTATGTTGACGTATGCCGGACGAGCATGGCGCTCGTGGGAGACTACTCCCCTAGGACGGAGCGGATTCTGCCTAGGCAAAACCCATTCGGCAAGCGTTCTTTTTCAAATCGCCATCAGCCGCGTTTGGCACGATAAATGCGAAAACCATTGCCTTCGGCCTTCACCGCACACACGCCCAAGTGCTCTTCGATCAGCGGTTGGTACTTGAGGAAGCTGTTGGCGACCAGGCGAAGTTCACCACCTTTTGCCAGGTGTTTCGCCGCTTTTCGCAGCAAGTTCTCCGTGGCGAAATAATCCGTGTGCACGCCGACATGGAACGGCGGGTTGCTCAAAATCGCGTTCAAACCCATCGGCGCGGCGTCGATGCCGTCACCGGTCAGCACCTCGGCTTCCAGGCCGTTGGCCGCCAGGGTCAGGCGGCTGCTGGCGGCGGCGAAGGCGTCCACATCAAGCATCGTCACGCTGTTATGCGGGTAGCGACGTTTGACCGCCGCCCCAAGCACGCCGGCGCCGCAACCAAAGTCGAGCAAATGCCCGCTCGGCAGCTTGTCCAGATGCTCCAGCAGCAATTCGGTGCCGCGATCCAGGCGGCCGTGGCTGAACACGCCGGGCAGGCTCACCACCTTGAGCGGCCCTTCGGCCAGCGGCACCTCGAAGACTTGCGCCAGGCTTTCCAACTCGACCGCTTGCGGCGCGTTGGCCACGGTGACTTGCCACAGTTGGCAGTGCCGCGCGTTGTCGAGCTTGCGCGGCTTGCCGAACGGGATCATCTGCTTGGCGGCACTTTCGATGCCGGCCTTTTTCTCCCCAACCAGGAACAGCTCGGCACCGGGCAAGCGTGCGGCCACGGCGTTTAGCAAATAGTCGGTGAGGTCCTTGGACTTGGGCAGAAAGATCACAGCCGCATCAAACCCGCGTCCGGGCACGTTCACGCCGAACTGGCTGCGCTCGGGAAAGCGCGCATCCAGTGCCGCCTGATCGCCGGCGTGCCAACTCCAGCCGTGGGCATTGGGCAGGCGGCCGAGCAAGTCGTCGGCGGGCAAACCTGCCAGCAGCAGGTTGCCTTGAAAAAGTTCGGCCTGACGAAGCAGTACTTCACTGCGCGGATCCATAGTCTGCTCCTTGAAAAGGGGCGCAGTTTATCAACTGACGACGCGCAGCGGGGCACCGCTGAAAAAGCCTCGGGCGTTTTCAGCCAGTTGGCCGACGATACGCTGGCGCGCTTCGCGACTGCCCCAGGCATTGTGGGGGGTGACGATCAAACGAGGAATGTCGCCGGCCAGCAGCGGGTTGCCATTCACGGGTGGTTCCACGCTCAGCACATCGGTGGCCGCGCCGCCCAAATGGCCGCTACGCAAGGCATCTGCCAGCGCCTGTTCGTTGATCAAACCGCCGCGTGCGGTGTTGACGATAAACGCGCCGGGCTTGAGCAGCGCCAGTTCGCGGGCGCCGATGAAGTCGCGGGTGTGTTCATTGAGCGGGCAGTGCAAGGTCAGCGCGTCGACCTGTGTGAGCAGCTCATCCAGCGGCACGCGGTCGGCGCGGGCAGGGCGCCCGGGAATGGCGCCGAGCACCACGCGCATGCCAAAAGCTTCGGCCAGCCTCGCCACCGCGCCGCCCAGTTCACCATGGCCGAGCAGGCCGAGGGTTTTGCCTTCCAGCTCGACAATCGGGTAGTCCAGCAGGCAGAACTGCTTGGCCTGTTGCCATTTACCCGCCGCCACATCCTGTTGATAGTCCTTCAGACGCGTCGCCAGGTTGAGCAGCAGCATGATCGTGTGCTGCGCCACCGACGGCGTGCCGTAGCCGTGGCAATTGCTCACGGTAATGCCGTGTGCGCGGGCGGCGTCGAGGTCGACGTTGTTGGTGCCGGTGGCCGACACCAGGATCAGCTTGAGCTCGGGGCAGGCCGCCAGGGTTTGCGCGTTAAGGGCGATCTTGTTACTGATCACCACCTGGGCGCCGTGTATACGTTCAAGCACATTCTGTGGCGTGGTGTCGGTGAACAGCTCAAGGTCACTGAAGCTGTTGCGCAGCTCGCTGAGGTCGAGGTCGCCCAGGTCCAGGGACGGGTGATCAAGGAAGACGGCGCGGCGATTGTTCATTCTCAACTGTACCTTTTGCGACGAGGTTCGAAGGCGTAATCTGCCGAGCCTATCAGATGAAATAATCAGTTACTTAATGGAGTGAGCATGTACGTCGCCGAGTTTTTGACCGTAGCCCTGATTCACTTGTTGGCAGTGGCCAGCCCCGGCCCGGATTTCGCCGTGGTGGTGCGTGAAAGTGTTACCCATGGCCGTCGCGCCGGCACCTGGACCGCATTGGGCGTGGGTTCGGCGATTTTCCTGCACGTGGGGTACTCGCTGCTGGGCATCGGTTTGATCGTGTCGCAGTCCATTGTGCTGTTCAACGCGCTCAAATGGGCCGCTGCTGCGTACCTGCTGTACATCGGCTTCAAGGCCCTGCGCGCGCAGCCGGCCAAGCCGCCCGCCGAAGGCGAGTTGCACCGTGAAGTGGGCGAGCGCACCCCGCGTGGGGCGTTTACCGCAGGGTTTGTCACCAATGGCTTGAACCCTAAGGCCACGCTGTTCTTCCTGTCGCTGTTTACCGTGGTGATCAACCCGCACACGCCGCTGGCGATCCAGGCCGGTTACGGGGTGTACCTGGCAGTGGCGACGGCGTTGTGGTTTTGCCTGGTGGCCATGCTGTTCAGCCAACAGCGTGTGCGCGCCGGGTTTGCGCGGATGGGGCACTGGTTTGATCGGACCATGGGTGCGGTGCTGATTGCCATTGGTGTGAAGTTGGCGTTTACCAGCATGAAATAACGCTGTACCTGAGTGGGCACGGACAAAATGTGGGAGCGGGCTTGCTCGCGAAGGCGGTGTATCAGTGGCAGAAACGTTGACTGACCCAGCGCTTTCGCGAGCAAGCCCGCTCCCACATTTTGATCTATGTAAATCCTCGATGCTGGCGCAAAGCTAGCATTCATTGGCTGCTGCAAATCATTCCTTTGGCTGATTTGGCTGAAACATTAGCGCTCTACAGTGCAGGTCTTAGCCAAGACCGTGCAGTCAGATAAGGGATTCGTATGTTGCAGACCCGTGTTATCCCGCCCGCCGAAGGCGCTTACCAATACCCGCTGTTGATCAAACGCCTGTTGATGTCCGGGGCGCGTTACGAGAAGACCCGGGAGATCGTCTACCGCGACAAGCTGCGTTATACCTACCCAACTCTGATCGAGCGGGTCGCGCGCCTGGCCAATGTGCTCACCGAGGCCGGGGTCAAGGCCGGTGACACGGTTGCCGTGATGGACTGGGACAGCCACCGTTACCTGGAGTGCATGTTCGCCATCCCGATGATCGGCGCGGTGATCCACACCATCAACGTGCGCCTGTCGCCGGAACAGATTCTCTACACCATGAACCACGCCGAGGACCGCTTTGTGCTGGTCAACAGCGAGTTCGTGGGGCTCTACCAGGCGATTGCCGGGCATCTGACCACCGTCGACAAGACCCTGTTGCTCACCGACGGTGAGGCCAAGACTGCCGAGTTGCCAAACCTGGTCGGCGAGTACGAAACCCTGCTGGCGGCCGCCAGTCCCAAGTACGACTTCCAGGATTTCGACGAAAATTCCGTCGCCACCACGTTCTACACCACCGGCACCACCGGCAACCCCAAAGGCGTGTACTTCACCCACCGCCAGTTGGTGCTGCACACCATCGGCGTGGCGACCATCATGGGCAGTGTCGACAGCGTGCGCCTGCTGGGCACCAACGACGTGTATATGCCGATTACGCCGATGTTCCATGTGCATGCCTGGGGCCTGCCGTATGTGGCGACCATGCTCGGTTTGAAGCAGGTCTATCCCGGCCGTTACGACCCGGAATACCTGGTGGAGTTGTGGCGCAAAGAAAAGGTCACCTTCTCCCACTGCGTGCCGACCATCCTGCAAATGGTGCTCAACGCCAAGGCCGCCCAGGACGTGGATTTTGGTGGCTGGAAAATCGTCATCGGCGGCAGCGCGCTTAACCGCACGTTGTATGAAGCGTCCAAGGCGCGGGGCATTCAGCTGACTGCCGCGTATGGCATGTCCGAGACCGGGCCGCTGGTGTCCTGCGCTCACCTCAACGAAGAGTTGATGGCCGGCACCGAAGACGAGCGCACCACCTACCGCATCAAGGCCGGCGTGCCCGGGCCGTTGGTGGAAGCGGCGATTGTCGACGGCGACGGCAACTTCTTGCCCGCCGACGGCGAGTCTCAGGGCGAACTGGTGCTGCGTGCGCCGTGGCTCAGCGAAGGGTATTTCAACGAGCCGCAAAAGGGCGCCGAGCTGTGGGAAGGCGGCTGGATGCACACCGGTGACGTGGCCACGCTGGACGCGTTTGGCGTGATCGATATTCGCGACCGCATCAAGGACGTGATCAAGACGGGCGGCGAGTGGATTTCGTCATTGGCCCTCGAAGATCTGGTCAGCCGTCACCCGGCGGTACGCGAAGTAGCGGTGGTCGGCATCGCCGACCCACAATGGGGCGAGCGCCCGTTTGCCCTGCTGGTGGTGCGTGATGGCCATGTGATAGGTGCCCGCGAGCTCAAGGAGCACCTCAAGCCGTTCGTGGAGTTGGGGCACCTGAGCAAGTGGGCGATTCCAAGTCAGATCGCCATTGTTACTGAAATTCCCAAGACCAGTGTCGGCAAACTCGACAAAAAACGTATCCGCGTTGACATCATCGAGTGGCAGGCCAACAACAGCACGTTCCTGTCCACGCTCTGACCCCCTTCGCCGCGCCCGTTCGGGCGCGGCAATGCTCTAACTCGCGGCTTCACTTGTGATTTCAGGATTTTCAGCCATCCTTCCCACGCCGACCGTCGTCGGCGTGGCGAAAGGGTCGTGGCAGACAGGTTGGTGATGCAAATCACACTTTAGAGGGATCAAGCGCTACCCCCTGCTGGCTATAGTCCCACTCAGAGTTTTTCACGGATGTTGCGCTGCGGGCCATGGGGGCCCGGTTGCCGTTCGGCATTGGAATCGTTGTATTCCGGCCGTTACATGCATCCAGAAGAAAGAACTCACTGCCATAACAATAATGCACATGGAGTAGCGTCGATGACCTCAGTAAACCAGTTCTGGCGCCGGGCAAGACTGCCCCTGGCCGTCAGTCTCGCTTCTACGCTCGCCGGGCCTGCATTCGGCGTCAGTTTCAACATCGGTGAAATCGAAGGCAGCTTCGACTCATCCCTGTCGGTGGGGGCGAGCTGGTCGACTGCCGGTCGCAATAAAGACCTGATCGGTGCCAACAACGGTGGCAGAGGGCTGTCGCAGACCTCCGATGACGGCCACTTGAACTTCGACAAGGGCGACTCCTTCTCGAAGATCTTCAAGGGCATCCATGACCTTGAGTTGAAATACGGCGACACCGGCATCTTTGTGCGTGGCAAGTACTGGTATGACTTCGCGCTGCAAAACGAAGACCTGGATTTCAAGAACGTCAGCAACAACAACCGCAAAGAGGGCGCCAAGTCTTCCGGTGGGCAGATCCTCGATGCCTTCATCTACCACAACTACACCATCGCCGATCAGCCGGGTAACGTGCGGTTTGGTAAACAGGTAGTGAGCTGGGGTGAAAGCACCTTCATTGGTGGCGGTATCAACTCCATCAACCCGATCGACGTGTCCGCGTTCCGTCGTCCGGGCGCCGAAATCAAGGAAGGCTTGATTCCGGTCAACATGTTCTACGTGTCGCAAACCCTCACCGATAACCTCTCGGCCGAAGCGTTTTATCAGCTGGAATGGGACCAGACCGTCACCGATAACTGCGGCACATTCTTCTCCCAGCCGGACGTCATCTCGGATGGTTGCAGCAATAACCTGCGGGTGCTGAACAAGCGTTCCACCATCCCGGGCGCGGCGTTGCCGACCCTTAATGCCCTGGGCGTGGATGTGAACAACGAAGGTGTGCTGGTACGTCGCGGCGGTGACCGTGATGCACGCGACAGCGGCCAGTTCGGCGTGGCCATGCACTACAACTTCGAGCCGCTGGACACCGAGTTCGGCGCGTACTTCATGAACTACCACAGCCGTGCGCCGATCTTCAGCGCCACCGGCGCGCCAAACTCGGCCTACACCCGTCCGCTGGGGCCGCTGGCGGCGTTGCGTCCATTGATCGTGGCAGGCAGCTCCCAGTACTTCGTCGAGTACCCGGAAGATATCCGCCTCTACGGCTTGAGCTTCTCCACCACGCTGCCTACCGGCACTGCCTGGAGTGGTGAATTGAGCTACCGGCCAAACGCGCCGGTACAACTGAGCACCACCGATATCCTGTACGCGGGCGTCACGCCGATTCCGGGCTTTGGCAATGCATCGGTGCTCAAGGGCACACCGGGCCAGGACCTGCATGGCTACAACCGTAAGGAAGTGACCCAGTTCCAGACCACCTTCACGCACTTCTTCGACCAAGTCATGGGCGCCACTCGGCTGACCACCGTGGGCGAAATCGGCGTGACTCATGTGGGCGGCCTGGAGAGCAAAAACCAGGCACGTTATGGCCGTGATCCGGTCTTCGGCCCTGGCACGCTGCCGGGCGGCTTCTGCAATGCGCTTAACAATTCGACAGCCAACGGCGCAGGCCTGCCGAATGCGTCCGGCCTGAACACCAACTGCAACAACGACGGCTACACCACCGCCACGTCCTGGGGTTATCGCGCCCGGGCCATCTGGGAATACCCGGATGTGTTTGCCGGTGTGAACCTCAAACCCAACGTGGCCTGGTCCCATGACGTCAAAGGGTATTCGCCTGGCCCTGGCGGCAACTTTGAAGAAGGTCGCAAGGCCGTCAGCCTGGGTGTGGATGCCGAGTACCAGAACACTTACACCGTCAGCCTCAACTACACCAACTTCTTTGGTGGCAAGTTCACCACCGTGGATGACCGTGACTTCATCGCGCTGAGCGCCGGCGTGAACTTCTAAGCACAACCTCTTTAAGCAGTCTGTTTTCAGGAAGAACCAGAACATGAAAATAACTAAAAGTCTGTTGCACGTGGGTGTGCTTGGGCTGTCGATCCTGGCGAGCAACGTCATGGCGGCAGTCTCGGCGGATGAAGCCGCCAAGTTGGGCACGACCCTGACGCCGATGGGCGCCGAAATGGCTGGTAACGCGGCCGGCACCATTCCTAAATGGTCGCCGCTGCCTACCAATGCCGGCGCCGTGGATGCCCGTGGCTTCCTGGCCAACCCGTATGCCAGCGAACAGCCGCAGTTCACCATCACCGCGCAGAACGTCGAGCAGTACAAAGACAAGCTGGCGCCGGGGCAGTACGCGATGTTCAAGCGCTACCCGGACACCTTCAAGATGCCGGTCTACCCGACCCATCGCGGCGCTACCGTGCCGGCCGAGGTGTTTGCCTCGATCAAGAAGAACGCCACCAACACCAACCTGGTGTCCGGCGGCAACGGCCTGGAAAACTTCGAGACCGCAGTTCCGTTCCCGATCCCAAAAAGCGGCGTGGAAGTTATCTGGAACCACATCACCCGCTATCGCGGTGGCAGCGTGACCCGCCTGGTAACCCAGGCCACGCCGCAAACCAACGGCTCGTTCAGCCTGGTGTACTTCCGCGATCAGTTCGTGTTCCGCGACAAGATGAAGGACTACGACCCGAAAAACCCGGGCAACGTGCTGTTCTACTTCAAGCAGCAAGTCACCGCGCCGGCGCGTCTGGCCGGTGGCGTGCTGCTGGTGCACGAAACCCTGGACCAGGTTAAAGAGCCGCGTTCGGCGTGGGTCTACAACGCCGGCCAGCGCCGTGTGCGCCGGGCGCCGCAAGTGTCCTATGACGGGCCAGGCACCGCAGCCGATGGCCTGCGTACCTCCGACAACCTCGACATGTACAACGGCGCACCGGACCGCTACGACTGGAAGCTTGAAGGCAAGAAAGAAATCTACATTGCCTCCAACAGCTACAAGATCGACGATCCGAAGCTCAAATATGCCGACATCATCAAGGCCGGCCACATCAACCAGGACCTGGCCCGCTACGAGCTGCGCCGCGTCTGGCACGTGGTTGCGACCCTGAAGGAAGGCCAGCGTCACATCTATGCCAAGCGTGACTTCTTCATCGACGAAGACACCTGGCAAGCGGCGGTTATCGACCACTACGACGGTCGCGGCCAACTGTGGCGCGTCGCCGAAGCCCATGCCGAGAACTACTACGACAAGCAAGTGCCGTGGTACGCCATCGAAACCCTCTACGACCTGCAGTCCGGCCGCTACCTGGCCCTGGGCATGAAGAACGAAGAGAAGCAGGCGTATGACTTCGGTTTCACCGCCTCCACCGCTGACTTCTCCCCGGCGGCCCTGCGCCAGGACGGCGTTCGCTAAGCAGCTTTAACTGAGGCCGCACCCTCAGCGTGAAGCCCCGACTGGTTCGGGGCTTTTTTATGTGCGCCAGGCATGGCGCGTTGCGCGAAGCGCAACCAGCTTGGCTGTGGTGGCCTCGCTGGTGACTTGGAGGTGAAAGTCCTCTACACACCCGGCAAGGGGAAGTGTTAGCCAGAGGC
>NZ_CBFHAZ010000103.1:0-22885 GCF_965653655.1 Pseudomonas onubensis
GTGTGTCAGTCAGCACATGTATTGACTGACACACCGCTTTCGCGAGCAAGCCCGCTCCCACAGTTGATCGACGTTGTTTGCGAATTTCAGCGAATGATCTTCTCGACCTGAATCCCCAGTTTCTTCAGCCGATACCAAAAACTTCTCTCGGAAATCCCGATCTTCGCCGCCGCCGCAGCCTGCACGCCGTTGCTCTCATTCAATGCCGCCATGATGTAGGTTTTCTCGACCTCAGCCAGCGCCGCATCCAGGTCGGCAGGCACGCCCGGTGTGTCACCGAGCAGCGCCGTCACGCCGTCCTCGGCGGGCCTGGACGCAAACAGGTAAGCCGGCAGGTCAATGTCTTCGATCACCGGCGAAGCCGCCACGATGGTCGCCCGCTCCACGCAGTTTTGCAGCTCACGGATATTGCCCGGCCAGTGGTAAGCGGCCATCGCCTGCAACGCCTCGGGGCTGAAACCGGTGATGCGTTTGCCGGCGGTGGCGCTCAGGGTCTGGGCGAAGTGCCGGGCCAGGGGCACGATGTCTTCGGCGCGCTCGCGCAGGGCTGGCAATGGGATCGGGAATACATTGAGGCGGTAATACAGGTCTTCGCGAAACTCTTTATTGGCTACCGCATCCAGCAGGTTCTTGTTGGTGGCAGCGATCACGCGCACATCCACCTTGCGCTCGCGGGGGTCGCCCACCGGCTCGATCACGCGCTCCTGCAAGGCCCGCAGGATCTTGGCCTGCAATGCCAACGGCATGTCGCCCACTTCATCCAGAAACAAAGTGCCCTGGTCGGCCTGCATAAAGCGCCCTACCCGGTCGGCCACGGCGCCGGTAAAGGCGCCTTTGCGATGGCCGAACATCTCGCTTTCCAGCAGACCTTCGGGGATGGCCGCGCAGTTGACCGCCACGAACGGCTTGTCGGCGCGGCTGCCATGTTTGTGAATCGCTCGCGCGACCATTTCCTTACCGGTGCCGCTCTCGCCGGTCAGCAGGATGGTGGCGTTGCTGTCGCGTACCGAATCGACAGCGTGCAGCACCTGGCGAAACGCCGGGCTGTCGCCCACCAGGCTGTCGAACTGCGCATGGTGATCCAGCTCGGCGCGCAGGCGTGCGTTGTCGCGCATGATGTCGCGAAACTGCAAGGCCTTGGCCACGGTGATGTCCAGCTCGTCGATATCGAACGGTTTGGCAATGTAGTCATAGGCACCGTTGCGCATCGACTGCACGGCGTTTTTCACCGTGCTGTAGGCGGTCATCACGATCACCGGCAACTCCGGGAAGCGCACCTTTATCTCGGCCAGCAACGCCGGCCCGTCCATGCCCGGCATGCGCCAGTCGCTGATCACCAGGTCGACGTCTTCCTGCTCCAGCACCTTGAGCGCGTGCAGGCCGTTGCCGGCGGTAAACACCTGAATGCCGTTCTGGCTCAAGGCCGATGACAGCAAGTCGCAGAGCTTGGGCTCGTCGTCGACTACCAATACGTTATGCGTCATGAACTTCCTCATCGTCGCCGTCGTCTTCGCCATGGGCCGGGATGTACAGGCTGAAGGTGGCGCCGGCATCTTTCTCACTGGCGCATTCAATGCTGCCGTCGTGACTTTCCATGATCGAATAGACTTTAGCCAGCCCCAGGCCCGTGCCGGAGGCCTTGGTGGTGACGAATGGCGTGAAGATGCGCTCGATCATATCGGCCGGAATGCCTTGGCCGGTGTCGGCGATGCTGATCACCGTGTTGCCGTCCACGCTGCGAATGCCCAGGGTCAGGCGCCCGCCTTCGGGCATCGCGTCGATGGCGTTGAGGATCAGGTTCAGGCACGCCTGTTTGAGTTGCTTGGCATCGGCGTAGATCGTCGCGCCGGGCGCCTGGTCATCGATGTGCGCGTCGATGTTATGGGTGGCCAGTTCCGGGCTGCAAAAGCCGAGGATTTCTTCCACCACCGGGCGCGCCGCCTGCAACACACGCAGCGGCGGGTTGGGTTTGGCGAAGTCCAGAAACTCAGTGATCAGGTCGTTGATGCGGCTGACTTCGCTGATCACGTATTCCAAGTGGCGCTTGTCGGTGTCCGGCAGGTCGACACGCCGGTGCAGCAATTGGGTGGCGGTCTTGATGATGCCCAACGGGTTGCGAATCTCATGCGCCAGGCCCATGGCGACTTCGCCCAAAGCATGCAGGCGGTCGCGGCGGCGCAGTTGCGCTTCAAGGTGATGCAACTCGCCCAGGCGCTCGGTCATATGGTTGAAGGTGCTGCTCAGCTGCGCCAGCTCATCGCCGCCGGTGACCAATACACGGTGCTCGTAATTGCCCGAGATCACGGCGTCCACGCCTTGGGACAAATCGCGCAGCGGTTTGGTCAGGCGCCGTGACACCAAGACACCGGCGCCCAGCGACAACGCCGAACTGAGCAGGAAAATCAGCACGAACAGATTGCTCTGGTTCACCAGCCCCACCAGGCTGGTGTGGCGCAGCAGGCCGCTGAAGATCACACCTTGCAGGTCGCCGGCATCATTGAAGATCGGCCAGTACAACCCGCTGTAGTTATTGGTGAACTGCTCGCTCGGTTGCTTGGTGGCGCGCATGGCCGTTTCGACATTCTTCGGGATGCGCGAAGGGTGGTTTTCAAAACGCTGGGTCGAGAAAATCTCGGAAAAACCCTGAGGGTTGGCCAGGTACAGGCGCAGGTCGAGGGAATGCACATCGGCCACGCTGGTGAGGAAGCTGCTGTCCAGGTAGGTGGCCACCAACAGCAGGTAATCGACGCCTTCCTGGGTGGTTTCAAAGGTCGAGACCACCAGGCCCGTAGTCACGCCGGCCACTTCCACGGTCTGCAACACGGCGTTGCTGGTCAGGTTGATCTGCTTGACCACATCGTCGGCCGCGGTGCTGAACACCACTTTGTGGTCACTCACGCGAATCAGCGCGACCACATCGATATCGGTGGCGTCGGCGATGTCGGCGGTCAGGCGGTCATGCTTGGCCGCTTGCTTGCTCGACGGCGGCGCGGTGTAGCGCAGGAACAGTTTGGCCATGCGCGCGTTGTCATGCAGGATGTCGCCGATTTCGTCCTTGACGATCTTGGTCGACTCTTGCAGCCAGATGCGCACGTTGCTGTCGAAAATCTGCGACAAGGTGGTCGCCGCCAGTTCGGCCGCGATCATGGTCGGGATAACGCTGACCAGCCAGAACGCCAGCACCAGCTTGCGCTGGACGCTCCAACGCGAAATGGCAAAGGGGCGGGCTTTTTGGCGGGTCTTGGTGATCATCAGGTTTCGCTTATCGCAGCAGCCATGGCAGGGTCGGAACGGTCCGGTCTTATGTACATTTTAACGAGTTTGAGCAGGCCGTTGAGCAGCCGGTTACGGTGACGGAAAAACATGCTGTTGCCCTGGAACTCGCACCCCAGGCGCAGCTTACTGGCATAGCCCTCCTGACCGCACTCATACACCGGAATCTTGTGTGCAATACAGTAGTCGACATTGGTCAGCCAGTAGCGAAAGTACAGACTGTATTCACGGCTGAACTCACGGTCATGCCCGAAAAACTTGTCGACCAGCCGGTGCTGGTCCAACAGCACCAGGTTGAACGCCACCAGGCGCTCGTCCACCCAGTAAAGAGCACAGACCGCACGCCCTTGCAGCTGTTCAAGAATGCCGGTGAAATAACGCGCCGGCAGGCGTTCGAACTGCAAATCGGCGCGGCTGAGCGTGTCTTCGTACAGGCGCATCACCTCGGGCAACACGTCATCAATGGTGTGCCGCCATTCGACCCGTGGGCCTGGCGCGCGCAACTTGCGACGCAAGTCCTTGCGGGTCGCCTTGCACAGCGAGCCCAGGTAGGCGTCCACCGAGCCGTAAGGCACCGTCAGCCAGCCGCTGGGTAAGCTTGGCATGCTCTGAAAGCCTGCCTGGCGGCAATTGTCTGCCCAGTCGAGGTCATTGGTCGGCACGTCTTTGACCGCCACCAGGCCAATCCCGAAGGTATTCGCATCCTCGCGTGCCGCCTCGAGCAAATGCCTGATTAGCAGTGGGCGCTGCCCTTGGGGCACGTGGCTGGCGATACCCGCGTCGCAACGCTCGGCCACCGGCGAGCCGATAGCGTACAACTGCAAGCGCAAAACACCCGGCCACAGTCGCTCCAGGCGCTCGGTAAAGCGCTTGCCGGCGCCCGACACCGTGGTGTCGAGGCGATAATAAGTGATGAACGCGGCGGCAACGGCCACCAGCGTTTCATCGTCGTAGACGGCCAGGTAACGCCACTTGAAATCATCGATCGCGGCGTTTTCCACGGCAACGTAAAAATCCCAATCCTCCAGGGCTGCAGGAAAGCAGTCATTCCAGGCGCAACGCGGGATGGCCCGGATAGTCGAGAAGGCTTGGGCGGTAATCACGTCTAGTCCTTAGGCTGATGCCCGCTGTCGATAATCCACGGGCGCCTGCACAGCCGGAGCGGCGTGTTGCTCGACAAATTCTGCGCTCAACTCGATCACCCGGCGGTATTGCAGGTCGACGGTGATCATGTGGTAGCAGTTATCCAGCAGAATCTTGGTCACCGGGCCGCCCAAGTGACGCTCGACATAATCGGCGTTCCAGCGGCTGGTGATGTCGTCCTCGATGGAGTGCAACACCAGCGCCGGCACCTTGACCTCGGGCATGCGCTTTTTGACCACGGCGTTCATACGGTGCAACTCACGCACCGTGATGCCCTCCATGGTCAGCAAGCCGGCCTCGCTGCTTTCGCCTTCCTTCATCTGACGCTCGACGATGGCCCGCAGGCGCTCGTTCTTGATGCCGTAAGGCGGCTTCTCTTCGAAGCGGCAGATGTGCACGCCGAACGGGATCTTCATCAGCAACGGCGTCAAGAACGCCAGCTTGTGAATGCTCCAGCCGTCGTACTTCAAGGTGGTCGAATACATCAACAGCCCGGCCACTTGCCCTGGGTGTTCGGCGGCGACGTACATCGACATCACCGCGCCCATGGACAAACCACCGACAAACACCTGCGCGTGGCGCTGCTTGACCTGCGCAAACGTCTTGCGCACGCCTTCGTACCAGTCCAGCCAGCCGGTGGCTTGCAGGTCGCTGTTATCGCCGCAGTGCCCCGCCAGCGTGGGCACGTACACCGTGCAGTTACCGGCTTTGGCCAGGCCTTTGGCGACCTGGCGCAATTCCGTCGGGGTGCCGGTCAGGCCGTGGATCAACAGGATCCCGACCGGACCTTCACCGAGAACGAAGCCGGCATCACCTTCACCGAGGTCGATCTCGGAGGCAATCACCGTTTGGTCGCCCGAACCAGCAGTTGCTCGAGGAGCTTCAGGCCCAGGTCGATTTCCGGGTAGCTGATTTCCAGGGACGGTGCCAGGGTGATCACGTTTTTGTAGTAGCCGCCCACGTCGAGGATCAGGCCGAGTTTCTGGCCATCCACGATCATGTCGCCTTTCATGCCTTCTTCGACCATGTAATCCAGGGTCGCCTTATCCGGCGTGAAGCCATCCGGGCCGCAGATTTCGCAGCGCAGGGCCAGGCCCAGGCCGTCGACGTCGCCGATGATCGGGAAACGTTTCTGCAGGTCTTGCAGGCCTTCCAGGAAGTATTTGCCTTTGGCCATGACCATCGCGCCGTAGTCGACTTCGCTGGTCATCTTGAACATCTCCAGGCCTACCGCCGTACCCAGTGGGTTGGAGGCGAAGGTGGAGTGGGTCGAACCTGGCGGGAAGACCTTCGGGTTGATCAGCTCTTCACGGGCCCAGATGCCGCCCAGTGGGTTGAGGCCGTTGGTCAGCGCCTTACCGAAGACGATCACGTCCGGCTGTACGTCGAAGTGTTCGATCGACCACAGTTTGCCGGTACGGTAGAAACCCATCTGGATTTCGTCGGACACCATCAGGATGCCGTGCTGATCCAGCACTTGCTTCAATTCGCGGTAGAAGTTCATCGGCGGGATCACGTAGCCGCCGGTGCCCTGGATCGGCTCGACGTAGAACGCTGCGTATTCGCACTGGTTGGTTTTCGGGTCCCAGACGCCGTTGTATTCAGTCTCGAACAAACGCGCGAACTGCTGCACGCAGTGGCTGCCGTACTCTTCTTTGGTCATGCCTTTAGGGCCGCGGAAGTGGTACGGGAACGGGATGAAGTTGGCGCGCTCGCCAAAGTGGCCGTAGCGGCGACGGTAGCGGAAGCTCGAAGTGATCGACGAAGCGCCGAGGGTGCGGCCGTGGTAGCCGCCTTCGAAGGCGAACATCAGGCTCTTGCCGTTGGAGGCGTTACGCACCACTTTCAACGAGTCTTCGATCGACTGCGAACCGCCGACGTTGAAGTGCACGCGACCATCGAGGCCGAACTTGTTCTTGGCATCGACGGCAATCATTTCCGACAGCTCGATCTTGCCTTTGTGCAGGTACTGGCTGGCGATTTGCGGCAGGGTGTCGATCTGCTGTTTCAGCGCGTTGTTCAGGCGCGGGTTGGCGTAGCCGAAGTTCACGGCCGAGTACCACATTTGCAGGTCGAGGTAGGCCTGGTCTTCGGTGTCCCACACGTAGGAGCCTTCGCAACGGCTGAAAATACGCGGCGGCTCGATGTAGTGAACGGTGTCGCCGTAGGAGCAGTATTTGGCTTCTTTATCCAGAAGAATCTGGTCTTCGGCGGTAGCGATACGAATATCAGACATGGTGGAAGAGTTCCTGATTTTCAACAGAGAGGTCGGCGGTAAAGGCGCCGGAGTTAGCGGCGATGCCTTGTGGCAACGCGGCAAGCAATGCGGGCAATTCGGCAAAGGTGTCGAAGCGCGCATGGGCAATGTTGTTGGCTTCGCAGTACTTGGCGAGGCTGCCTTTGGCGAAGACGAAGTCGGCGGTGGAGGCCACGCACATGTCGGACTTGCCGTCGCCGATCACCAGCACACGCTTGTTGCGCGGCGTGGATTTGCATTTGCAGTTGCCGGAGGCGGCGCGGCAGGCGTCGCTGGAATACGGGAAGTCGATGCGCCAGCTGTTCTGGTCGACCTGGCGCAGGCGGTTGGCGAGGATCGGCAGCAAGGTCACGTAGTTGCGCGACAGGATGCGCGCGATGCCTTGCTCGATGCCGTCGCTGACCACTTCGATGGTCGCGCCCAGGCCCATGACGTGATCGACGAAGTCCGGGAAGTCCGGGTCGATCTCCACGCTGTCGAAGTACGCCAGCAGTTCAGCCGGGGTGGCCTTGATCAGCGCCAGTTGACGGCTCAGGCATTCGCGGGAACCGATATGCCCATCCAGCCATTCCTGTTCGATGGTTTCCCACTCGGGGCCGGCGAAGCGCTGGAGGACGTTGTCGATGACGTCGGTGGGGGTGATGGTCCCGTCGAAGTCGCACACGATATGCCACTGGATCATTGCGTTTACCTTGAGGAGCAGCGCTCTGTGCGCTTGTGCCAAGAGGTATTGCAGAGACTATGCCAACTGGCCAAAGCCCAGCGGGGCTGGGGTTTTGGTCGATATGCAGGGGGATTTGTGTCGCAGGAGCTACAATTTTTGTAGCTTGCTACAAACAAGATGAGTGCTTGCGTCCGGGAGGCGCTTCGCGCGTGAATGCGCGCAAGTTCAGATAAGGAAACGCTCCATGTTCAAGGTTACTTCCGCTGTATTCGCCGGCTTGCTGGGGCTGTGGAGCTTTTCCAGCACGGTATGGGCCGAAGGCATTAGCGGCGAAGTTGGCGCTGGCGTCAGCTACCAGCCCCACGACCCGACAGGCAGCCGCTACGAAACCCGGCCGATTCCCTACTTCGATCTGGACTGGGGCAATGTGAGCCTGGGCACCGACGATGGCCTGACCTGGAGCGCACTCAATACCCACGGTTTCACCGCCGGCCCGTATATCAATTACCTGCCGGGGCGCACGGCCGATCGCTCGCTGCGTGGCTTGCGTGATGTGCCGGACATGGCCGAAGTCGGGGGGTTCATCCAGTACGCACCGGCCGAGTTCTGGCGCGTCTACGCCCAGGTCGGCCAGGCCGTCGGCGGCCCGCGCGATCAGAGTGGTGTGCTGGGCAAGGTTGGTGGCGAGCTGGGCTACCCGCTGGGCGGCGGCATTATCGGCAGCACCGGCCTGATGGCGCATTTTGCCGATGCGCGCCAGACCCAGGCGTTTTTTGGCGTTGACGATAAAGAGTCAGCGGCGTCCGGCATCCGCGCCTATAACGCCAGCGCGGGCTTTCAGAACCTGACGCTGACCCAGAGTTTCGAGTTCCCGCTGGCGAGCCATTGGTCACTGTTGACCAGCGCCAGTTGGACACACCTGGTGGGCTCGGCGGCCAACAGCAGCATCGTCAAGGAGACCGGCAACGTGAACCAGGGCCAGGTGCAGACGGCGATCAGCTACAAGTTTGACTGACCCACTGATCGTTCCCACGCTCTGCGTGGGAACGCATCCTGTGACGCTCTGCGTCGCAACTTCAAGGGCAGGACGCGGAGCGTCCGGGGCGGCATTCCCACGCAGAGCGTGGGAACGAGCATCAGGCTTTGGCTTCCTGGATGATCTGACGAATCGCGCCCACAAAGGCTTCCGCCGGCTGCCCACCGCTGACCGCGTATTGGTCGTTGAACACGATGGTCGGTACTGAAGTCACACCGCGTGTAATCCACAACTCTTCCTGTTCGCGAACTTCAGCAGCGTATTCGTCAGACGCCAGAATTTCAGCCGCACGCTGAATATCCAGCCCGGCACTCTCGGCGATGATAGCCAATGTCGCGTGGTCTGACGGGTCTTTCCCATCACTGAAATACGCCTTGAACAGCGCTTCCTTGAGGTTGTACTGCAACCCTTCAAGCCCCGCCCAATGCAGCAGCCGGTGTGCATCAAAAGTGTTGTAGATGCGGCTCTGCCCGTCCGTGCGAAAGGCAAAGCCCAGCGCCGCGCCCATGTCGCGGATACGCTCGCGGTTGGCCTGGGATTGCTCGGCGGTGGAGCCGTATTTCTCGGTGATGTGCTCGACGATGTTCTGCCCTTCGGCCGGCATTTTCGGGTTCAGCTCAAACGGCTGGAAATGAATCTCGGCCTGCACCTCGCTGCCCAGTTGGTCGAGGGCTTCGGTCAGGCCGCGCAGGCCGATGATGCACCAGGGGCAAGACACGTCGCTGACGAAATCGATTTTCAGGGGAGTACTCATGGCAGGCAACCTCGCTGGCAGTTATGTGCGCCGTAAAGGTTGCACCATACACCAACTTCACAGCAGCTTCGAAGGCTCGCCCAGGTCAATCTGCGCCCAATGCGCGGCATCTTCGCGATGGGCTTTGAGATACGGCAACACCGCCGTCAACAGCGGCGCCTTGAAGGCTTCCTGGAAACGGTGGGCCATGCCCGGTATGAGCTTCAGCTGGCTGCCCTGGATATGCGCGGCCAGGTGTACGCCGTGCATCACCGGCAACAGCGGGTCGGCGGTGCCGTGTACCACCAGGGTCGGCACGCGCAATTGGTTAAGCAAGGGCACGCGGCTCGGCTCGGCCAGAATTGCCATGATCTGGCGCTTCACGCCGTCCGGGTTGAAGGCGCGGTCGTAGGACAGCGCCGCCTGGTGCAGCAGCGCCTGGCGATCATCTTTGACGTTGGGGCTGCCCAGGGCTGCGAGCAAATCGGCTTGTTGCTCCAGCGCCACTTCACGGTTCGGCGCGCTGCGCCGCGACAGCAACTGCACCAACGCCGCGTTGGGCGCCGGCAGGCCTTCGGCGCCGGAGCTGGTCATCACCAGCGTCAGGCTCTCGACCCGCTGCGGCGCCATGGCCGCCAGGTGCTGGGCGATCATGCCGCCCATGCTTGCGCCCAGCACGTGGAATTGCTGGACCTGCAGCGCGTCCATCAAGCCCAGTGCATCGTCGGCCATGTCGGTCAATGTGTACGGCGCCGCTACCGGCAAGCCGAGCTTATAGCGCAGCACTTCAAAGGTCAGGTTGGCGCTGGCGGGTGCCTGGCGCCACGTGGACAAGCCAACGTCACGGTTGTCGTAGCGGATCACCCGAAAACCCTGTTCACACAAGGCCGCCACCACTTCATCCGGCCAGTGGATCAACTGCCCGCCCAGGCCCATGACCAGTAACAACGCAGGGTCGGACGCACGGCCGATGCTTTGGTAGGCGATGCTGACTTTTTCCAGGTCGACCGTTTGGGTCGGGACATTGACATCACATCGAGAAGCCGCAAAGGACGGCAGGCCGAACAATAGAGCGGCCAGTAAGAACAACACGCGCATGAAAAACACCGAAACGCAGAACCCCAGTAGAGCGCGAGTCTGATGAAGTTTGTTCAAGCGCGCTGCCACAGTTGCGTGACAGTTTGATGAATGCCGCTCAACGGTCACCGCGCTACCTATATGTCGCCGCGAGCCCAGGGCGCCGCTTTCTAATAAGGGTTTGAACCTATAGAGCGAATCCTCACCATGACAACGTCCTGGCCCATCCCCACCTTCCCCTTCAAACCCAAGCCCGGCGTGGCACGGCTGAACCAGCAGCCCCAGGACACCAGCCTGCTGCTGACGGCCACCCAACGCTGGCAAGAGTGCCGCACACAGCTGCGCGAGCTGATGAGCGGCATTCCCGATGCGCCAAGCCTGGTGACCTTGCTCATCAAGGAGCGCCTGGCACTCGACGGTAACAGCACCGGCCTGCGCTGCCTGGACGCAGAGGGGCGTTCAGGAGCATTTATCAGCTTGAGCAACGCGGCAGCGTTCGTACGCCAGCACTCGCCCTGGACGTTGCCGCCCGAGCAAAAGTGCATCACCGTTGGCCTGCCGGAAGACCGGCCCTACCAAGCGGTGCTGCAACAACTGGCCGAGCTGGACCTGGATGCGTTCCTTGAACAGCATTGGAACCGCTATTGGGAGAGCCGTGCACCGGGTACGCCGGTGTCACGCCGCAGCCGTATCGGCCAGCTGTACAACATTCACCTGGAAGCCTCTGCGCAAGTGGCCTTCGCCGAGCGCAGCCTGAGCGCCACGCAATTGCAGGCGCTGCTGGCCGTCAATGGCCACACACCGACCCCCAAACCCGGCGAGCCGCAGTTGTACAGCGAGCAATTGGCATTGTGCTGGCCCCACCAGCGCAAGGAAGACTTACCGGGGGCGCTGGTGTTCACCATCGACGACGAGCCGCTGACCGCACAGTTGCTGTACCTGCCGAGTGAGCAACCGCCCTTGAAGCGGTTTGCCGAACGTACCGAAATGGAGCAATGGCTGGTCGAGCATCAACAACAGTTGCTGCCTCACGTTGCCAACCCAGCCGCGTTTTCGGTCGATTACAACCTCCAGCTGACACCCCGCCAAGCGGCCGTCGAACAATTGCTGGCGCATTGGCGACTGATCTGGCTTGACAGTGTGCGCACTAAAAACGGCGGTAATCAGCTGTCGCTGCACGGCGTGCAAGCGTTGAGCCTGGCACAGGCAACCACCACGAAACTGCGCCAGGCGCCGGTATTCGCCAACCTGCCGGTGCCCACCGCGCCCGGCCCTGACGAGGGGCAAGACGAACCGGGGTGGTTCGGGCTGCTGCAAGCCGATATACCGCTCGACACCCGTTGGTCAAACCTCAAGCGCGAGCGCGACGCCCTGGAGGGTTTCCTTGGCAACCAACTCCCGGACACGGTGATCGAATCCCGCCTGCAAACGCTCAAGACCTACCACGACACGCTCACCCGCCAGGAGCAGCTCTCCATCAGCGCCGCCACTGCGCTGCTGTACCGGGAGCGCGTGTTCGACACGGCAACCATCAATCTCAACTACACCGCCCTGCATACCGCTCGCGTTACCGCTTTGCGTATTGAAGCCGACCTCCTGATTGCTCTGGACCAGTTGAGCGCCGAGGAGCACCGGTGGATCACCTCGACCCTGAGCCAACCCGCTCCCGCCCCTCCCTCGGTCGCCCAATTGAGCCTGTCAGCCAGTACACGCAACGGTGACGCGCTGACGGTGACCAGCACCACGCTCAAAGGCCCCTTGGTGTTCGCCGACGCTGCGACACTGAACGATCCATTATCGCCCCACAGCCTGTTGCTCTACTGCCCGGGCAGCCACGGCACGTTGCAGCGTTTTGCATCACGCCGCGAGTTGGAACAGCACCTGTTCCGGCTGCAGGACGACGCGCCCGACGTCAGCCTCAAGCTCGAACCTCTGAGCGGTGATGCGATGGAGCACAGCCTTGAGGGCCAGCACGGTGAATTCGAAAGCCTGGCCGCCGATCTCCGCCAGCGCTACCCAATCCCCGAGCAGGCCGGGCAACTGGCCGATGAACTGCAACAACTGCGTATCCACACCCTGACCAGGCTGACCGTGCCCGTTAATGCAGTGCGCCAACTGGCCTATGCGCAAATCCTTGAGCAGCGCCGCAGCGGCGCGTTGGTCAAACAGTTGCCGACCTGGTTCAAGCAGATGCCCGACACCGAACGCACTTCGCTCAAAGCGCTGATGCTGGCTTACCTCCAAGCCGCCAAACGTTCCCATGCCCTGCTCGAGCGTGACCTGCCGCCGCGCGAGGTTTTTTGCAAAAAGCTTCTTGGTGAGCGCCTGCACAAGGACTTTGCCATCACCCGGGACTGGACAATTACCCTGGACATTCCCGACGCCATCGTCTGGCGACGGGATATTGTGGCGGGGGCCGCGCCCGGCACCCCACAAACCAGTGTGCCGACCGCCAGCAAGGAACGCAGCAGCTTCTCCCTCAGCGAGCTGTTGCTGCTCAATATCGACACCAACGTCGAACAGCGCCTGAGCTTCAGGCACGTGACGGTCATCTGCGACGACAAGAGCCAGGCCGAAGCCCTGCGCACCGGCCTGACCCTGCCCTATCTGCGCACACTGGCCCGGGAGCTCGACCTGGCGCAGCGGTATGAAGACCAGATCCGCCTGACCTTCATGGGCTCAACCGCGCACAGCACATTTATCAACGAGTACCAGCGCGAGTGCCTGGTTGAACCGCTGCGCCAGTTGCTCAAGCTGGAAAGCCAGTGCGGCGTGCTCGAGAACCGGCTGACCGGTATCGCGCCGCAAGTGCTGGCGATTGCCATCGATGCCAGAACCCCTGAAGCGTGGAACCGCGACGGCATGCAAGTCGCGCTGATCCCCGCCTACCTGACTGCCGGCGGCAAAGACACCAACGATCAGGGCACGACCCTGGCAGGCGTAACCTTCATCGAGGAAAAAGTCTCGGGGCTGACCTTGTTGTACCTGCCCGATAGCCCCGACGGCCAGCGGCTGTACACGTTCTCCGACTTGGAACAGGCACGCCGCAAACTGTTTAACCTGTGCCTGGATGACACCCAGCTTAACTACCTGGCCGGGCGCGCACTGCTGGGAGACCCGGCAGCCCACGCCAGCCGGTTGAAGCAGGCCCACCTGAAAAACTTCCACGGTATGATCGGCACTGGCCTGGCCTGGCCGGCTACCACATCGCTGGCCGATCATTTGCTCAACACCCACATGGGCCGCCTGATTGAAGCCAATCGCAGCAGCGCCCGCAGCAATATGGCCTTGGCCCAGGAGCGTCATGCACTGAAGTCCGGGATGGTGTTCAGCTACCTGAAAATGGTGCTGGGCCTCGTGCCTTTCGTGGGCACCGGCATCGCGCTGTATGACGCCTGGACCAGCGCGAATCTGGCCACGGCGGCCTTTTTAAGAGGCGAAGTCGGCCACGGTCTGGCGGAGATGGAGTCGGTGTTGCTGGCGTTATTTGACGCCGCACTCGACCTTGCTACGGGCGTCAGCGTGACCCCGACGCGGGCGACCGCCACCCGGCAACGCCAATTGCAGGCATTGGTCAAACACCCGTCCAGCCTGCACCACGCCTCCCTGCCACAAGCCCGTCGCGTTATTGAGCGCTTTTCCGGCTACGAGTATGAAGCGTCGATTTCCCTGCACGGCCTGCAACCCCAGGCTTATGGCATTTATCGCAACGTGTACCGGCATGCCCAGGGTAACTTTATCGTGCGCCAGGGGCGTGTCTATCAAGTTGAACTGCATGGCGAGCCCCAGGGCTGGCGCCTGAGCCCGACGCGCAGCAAGACCTATAAACAGCCCATCGCGCTCAATGAGGCCGGCGAATGGGACACCCACTACGCGGTCTACGGCACCTTGTTCAACGGTGGGCTGGCCGGTGGCGGCAATGTGCTCGGGCATGTGGCCGAGGCATTTGACCCGCTATGGCCCCAGGCCGTGCGTGACTGGCTGCCACGCTGGTGGACCGACCGGCGCTATCGCGAACAACGCGCCGTGCTCGGACGGACCCGCCAGCGCGTCACGGCATTTGAACAGTCCGAACAACGCGTCAACCAGTTGGTGGAACAGTTTGAAGGCGGTGATACCAGTGTCGAAGCCGTACTGGAAACCGCGCTGACCGAAGGCATCGAGACGGCTCGCCAACTGAGCCAACACATCGACCAACTCAACGTGTTTTCCAGGGGTAACCAGGCCAGCGTCAACCGAGGCGCCAACGGTGAAGCGGCCTACTCAATGTGCTGGAACGCCCAGCGGCTGGTAAAAATCCGCGCCGAACGAATGACAGTCAACGACGACCTCATCGACGACTTGCTCGACCGGTTAGACGTTATACCCGATGCCCAAACGCAGCCTCGCGAGGCGTTAAGTGAGCAGATCAGAACGTTGCGCCAGACCAACCTCGGGCTGATTGACCAAGTGCAAAACGCCACCGACACCATGAACGCCTCGCTGGGGAAGGTCACCGACTCCGATCTTCGACAAAACCTGGCCACGGCAGCCGAAGTCATCAACCGACACTTGTCCGCCAAAAACCTTGACGAGATGAAGGTCAACACCCTGCTTGAGCTGGTCGTACACCACACTGAACCCAATGACGTGTCCTGGCACTACTTGCAAGGTCCCTTGATGGACAGCAAGAACAACGTGTCACGTGCGGTGTATTTGCAAGCCAATCTGCACGAAGTACGACCCACCGCCACCGAGCGCAATACGCTGCTGACCTACTGCGTCAGCGCCTATAGAACCATGGAACGAAACTTGAACCGCTGGGCGATTACCGACTCCCGGCATTTCAACAGCGCGCACTTGACCGCTCTGGCAAGCGAGCTGAAAAAAATGCGCGAGCGCGCTCAGCGGGCTATCCGTGAGGTTCGGCCGCAGCCAGACGCAGCCCCGGTCAGCACCCGCCGCGTCTTCCAGACAGTAGACAATATGCTACTGATCGGCGTGGAGAATTGGGACCGTGCCGCTAATTTACGTCGCTATACCCTCACGGGTGCCGGGGGGCGCACCGAAATATGGGAACAAGGTGCCGACGGCCTGATCCGCCTGACCAACCCGGCTCCGCTGCCTGCCGTCGCAGCCGCCACGAATATCCATGCGTTGAACGCCGAAGCCCTGACCCGGCTCGAGGGCGTCGCCGCCTTGATTGACCGGGTGGAAGGCTACGCCCGGCAACACATGTTGCCGGTCGAACTCGAAGAAATGCTGCAGCGCGAAGCCGACGCATTGCGCTCACGCGCCCTGGCCATCGAGGCCCTGGCACCGCAGAACCCCATCATCCTGCGCCTGCGTAACCAGGCCGTCGAGCTGATCGATACCGGCCGCAGCCTACGCACTCGGCAATCGCTACGCAGCCCTGCCCCCACCGACGGCATGCTCGATGACCTGGTGCAACACAATGTGGTGGAGATTCGCCGTAACACTGGCCTGAAGGACCTGGGCAGACGCCCGGACCGCCAGCGCGACTTCATGCAGGAATACGAAGTCTGGGACCTGACGGCCACGCCACCGCAGGTGCTGTGGTATGTGCATTTTCACTACAACCGCCGCGCGGCGCCGTTCGATGCTTTCGAAAAAGCCCATCTGAAACTTCCGGAACACCGCTTCCTCACCCGCACCCAAGCCCCTGAGTTGCCGCATTCCGACATCAGCCAACAGTCGGCGGCCCTTGCGCATATCCGGCCCCATTGGGTCGCCGCCGAGTAAGCCTTGCCGACCCTCGACCCAGGCTGCCGCATGGCCGCCTGGACTACCCCGTCTCTATTTCAAGGATTGATACCCATGCCCCTTACGCCTTCTCTTACCGACTTCGGCGTCTTACGCCCGAGGATGCAGCCGATGATTGACGAAGACCTGCTGGTCGACGCCAGCCAACGCTGGCAAGACTGCCGTCGCGACATGCTCGCCCTGGTGGCCGGCATCCCGACAGTGCGCAGCACCATCAAGCGGCTGCTCCAGGAACACCTGCAGTTGGACGGCGAACGTGTGGTGCTACAGTTTTCGGCTACCACGGAACGGGGCCGCAGCCGTGTAACCCTGAGCGAAGCCTGCCTTTACCTGCAACAACACCCGAACCTGGACACCACGCAGGTGCCCGCAGCCAACGTGCTGCATCTGCCGGCGCAGCACGCCTTGGCGGCGTACAGCGTCGCCATGCTGCTCGACGAACTGAAAACCCTGGACCTGGAACAGGCAATCGAAGACAACTGGCTGCGCTACTGGCGCACGGAACGTGCGCCCAATGCCCCGGTGACGTGTCGCCAGCGCGCGGTAGAGCTTTACCGGGCCCATTTTGAGGCCAGCGGGGAACACCTGCTGGCCGAGGGTACGGTCAATATCGAAGTACTCACCCCCTTGTTCTCGCTGGTCAGTTCGACACCGTCGACGTCCGACGCGCAAACCATTTATGTCGAACAGGTACTGCTCAAACCCGTCGATACCCAGGCCATCGCCTTGCCCGGTGCCTGGGCAATCACCCTGGATACCGAACAACCGGTCAACCAGCTTTTGTATGTGCCCAAACAGATACCGGCCTGGCGCACCTTCAGCCGGCGTGCAGACATGGAGCGCTGGCTGCTCGACCAGCAACAAACGCTGTTCTCCACCCGCGCTGTCGATGCTTTGGCAACGATTGAGTACCGGATCAAGCACGACCCCTTCGACGCAGGCATCAGCCTTTGGCTCAAACAGTTGGTCGACAACCAGTATCAGGACGCGATCAAACCTTTGACCAATGTGGCGATTCACGATGCCTACCAAGCCCTGCAGCACCTCGACCAGCTTGACGTACAACGCCAGGCCCAATCACTGTTTGCACAGGCACCAGAACTGCCAGACGCCGAGGTCGATACGCTCAACGCTCCCGAGCTTGTGCAGTTTGGCCTGCTGCACAACGCAGTGGATGCCCGTCGACGCAAGGCCCTGGTGCAGCAGCAACGCAGCGCCTTCGAACGCCTGCTGGGCAACGACGGCCCGACGAGCCCGCGCTGGCAATCGCTCAAATTGCAACTGGACGAGCTCAAGGCGCAGCAACACGCCGCCGAAACGTCAGCCCGTGCGATGTTGAGTCGAGCGCCGCTGGATTTAACCGCACTCAACACGCACTACACCGCCCTCTACCAGGCGCGCCTTCAGGCATTGCGCCTGGAAGCGAAGATTCAACGGGTCCTTGACCAGATCAGCGAAGACGAACTGAAGCAAGTCGAAAACGCCTTGGAGACACCTGCACCCAACGTGCTGGCACTCACGCTGTCGGTCACCCGACCCGGTCATCTGCAACCGACGCTAACCGAACTCAACGGGCCACTGGTCTTTCTGCCTCCCAAAGATCCGCAAACGCCTGAGGCCCGCGAAGGCACGCATTTTATTTACTGGCCAGGCAACGATGGCGCCCTGCAACGTTTCGATTCCCGGCAGGCGCTGGAAGCAGGCTTGTTCGACATCCATCCTCAGGACGACGTACTCGCCCTGCAATTCAAGTCACTGAGCCAGGACCCGTTCGATTACAGCCTGAGCAGCCAGCAGACCGCTTTCGATGAACACGCCGCACGCCTGCGCCAGACCTGGGCCGCACCTGACCAGGCGACGACGCTGGCAGGCGAACTCGAAAAGCTGCGCGAGCAAACGCTGCCGACGCTGCTGGTACCGGACAACACCGCTCGAGAAGCCGCGCACCTGCAACTGATCGAGCAGTACAACACCCAAGTGCTGGCCGAACACATGCAACCGTGGCTGCGTACACAGCCGGCAGACAAACACCAAGCGCTCAAAACACTGCTACGTGCCTACCTCCCCGCAATGAGAAGCTCCCAAGCCTTGTTCGAGCGCTCACTGCCGCGCCGTGACGTATTTGTCAGGCAACAAATCGACGCACGTCTGCGCAAGGATTTCGCCCTTGCAAAAGGCTATACGCTGCAACTGGATCTGCCCGATACGGTGACACAAAAGCAAGACATCATCCCCGGCGCCGCACCCGGCACGCCGATCAAACTCATTGATGTCCCTAGCCCCCAACGCAGCACGCTTTCTGTGGACGCGCTCGCCCTGCACAACATCGGTTCCGATATCAGTCTGCGCCTGGGGTTTGTGCGCGTTGAGGTGACTGCCGATGACGCCAATGAGCAAGAGACTCTCAAGGCTGGCATTACAAAACACTACCTGAAGAGCATGGTCACCGACCTTGATCTGGCTAAACGCTACGAAGCTCTGATCTTTCAAACGTTCAAAGGCACGCCAAGGGAGTCCACGTACCAGAAACAGTATCGCCGCGAATGCCTGATCGAGCCCCTGCGCCTGATGCTCAAGGCGCAAGGCATGCTGGCGCTCATGCAAAACCACATCAGCACCGACGAACTGCAACTGCTGAACATCGCGATTGAGGCCGACACTCAAGGGGCCTGGGAACACAACGGCAAGCGTATTCACCTGCTGCCGGCGAACCTGAGCATAGGCGGCAAAGACACCGGACACGAGAGCCCGATCACGCTGTCTGGCGTCACCTTTATCGAAGAAAGAAACTCGGGAAACACCCTGCTCTACCTGCCCGATACGCCCGACGAGCGTTATCTTCGCGGCTATACCAGTCTTGAGAAGGCGCGTGTCGCGCTGTTCGAACTGTGCCAGCTCGACGCCCTGGTGCACTACATGGCAAGCCGCGCAATAAAGGGCGACGTTCGGGCGCACAAGAGCCGCATCAATCAGGCGATCGACAAGGGCAACGACAGCCTGTTCCAGGTCGGCGTCGCATGGCCCGCCACCACCTCACTGGCCGCCCATCAGTTGGATGCCCACATGGGCCGCGTGCTGGAGGCGCATCGAAATGACGCGCGCTCCAACGATGATCTGGCGAATGAAAAATATGCACTGCAAAGCGCCAAACTGTTCAACACAATCAAAATCGCCCTGAGTGTTGTGCCCCTTGTGGGCACCGCCGTGTCCCTGGTAGACGCGGTCACCAGTTTGTATCAAGCAGTGGCCGCTTTTCGGCGGGGAGACATAGGCGATGGCATCGACCTATTGGCATCGGTTTTTGAGTGCCTGGTATTTGCTGCCATGGACATTCTGACCTTTGCCGCCGTGCCCACCGCGCGCGCCAGTACGGCCCGGCAACTGACCGCCACGCGCCAGCTCAAAGGACGTTCGAGCCCTGACTTCTGGCGAGCCGTGAAGTCGCGTCAGAGCACTACCACCCGTGACCGTTTTGCCGGGTACGAGCACCCCGGCACCTTTGCGACGGGTAGCCTGCAGCCGGTGCAGACCGGGCCTTATCGTCATACCCTGCGCCATACGTCCGGCGATCATTTCATCCTTAGCGAAGGGCGCTATTACAAGGTCAGGTACGACGCCTACACAGCAGAGATGCGACTGGTCGCCCAGGGGAAGTACTACTCCCCGGTCATCGCCCTGGACCAGGCGTTGCAATGGGACACTCACTCAACCCTGTATGGTGGCCGGCTCACCGGATACGGCGGCGGCAGCAGGCGCCGGGGGCGTGGGGCAGCGCAAACGGGCAACGTCCCCCCGGCGGTAAACCGGCAACTGCCTGCACAGGTATTAGAGGTCAACATGCAACGCCTGGAACTGGGCAGGTCGTTGAGAACCCAGGCCGCGGACTTTTACTCCGAGGTAAACGCCAGCACTCAAAAATTAAAAAAGTACGCCAGCGATTACCCGGACACCTCCGTCACATCCGCTCAACGCATCAAGGACAGCAAAGCCCTGGATGTCGACCTGGCCAGGGACATCGAAGGTGCGAAGAAAATGTATACGTCGTTTGAAACGGCCCAGCAGCAGCAAGTCCGGCTTCCTGAACTCAGCTATGGCGACGAACTGAACAGAACAGCCCACATCCTCTCGGACCGACTCAATCACCTGATCCATCATGCCAACCAGCGGACAGTGGCTTTGATTGACCGAACAATCGCGATCAACCAGGAACTGAGCAACCTGCCTCTGGCGTCCGCCACTCGCCGGACACTCAGCAGTGAGCTGAGGCAGTGCCGGCTTGATATGCTCGATGAGCTCAGCGCAATAGAAAGCTCAATGAAGGACATGGGCACCTGGGCCAAACGCATTACCGTCAGAGCGACACGCACGGAGGTCGCGGCCAACCTGGATCATTGGAAGCAAAAATTTACCGACCTGCGCATTGCCAGCATTCGCAGCGGCCAACTGATGCAATCGCTTACCCGCCAACCGCAAACCTTGAGCATCGACTGGATCTACCAGGAATTCGCGGTGAAGAAGGCCAGGGGCAACGTCGACCGCACCATCACCACGCACATGACCCTGCCCGAAGCCAACATCAGCCGGGTTGAACGCAATCGGGTTTTGCAAAATTGCATCAAGGTCTATGAAGACTTTTCCCGTGACTTGAGTGCCTGGAACGAGCGGTCACCGGATCATTTCGACCCGAACTTCCTCCAGCTCCTGCAAAAAAACCTTGAGCGCTTGATTCGTAAAGCCGAACGCGCGATCAAAAAACCCGCCTCCGACCCCAAGCCAAACGCTACTCGCGGCGTATTTGAAACTGAGGACGGGCAGTTGTTGATCGGCACCGAAAAACCTGCCGGGCAACAGTCACCGAGACAATTCATTATCAGCGACGCCGACGGTAAAACCATTGAGGTGTGGGATAAGATTGGCGAGAGCAACACCTTTCGCTTGAACCCAACCCAGAGCCAGCCTGGCGCCGCACCACCCGCGCTGCCGACCGACCGCCGAGCCACCCTTGCGGATGCCAAGGCCCGCCTGGACGGGGTAGATGCGTTTGAAAAAAAGGTGCGAGGCTACAAGACCATGGAACCGGTCAACCTCGAACACAGACTGGTCACCGAAGCCAAAGAACTGCGCACTCGCGCCAACACAGTGCAAAGCCTGGAAGCGGGCAACCCGCTTGTCGATCAATTGCGCACCCGAGCCACTGCACTTGAACAGGCGGGCGGAGCCCTGCGGATCCAACGCAGCCTGGAAAGCCCGACGCCGACCGAAGGCTACCTGGACTACCTAGTCAGTAAACATCGCGTGATAATTCGAAAGCTCGGCTCACGTAAAAAGCTCAGGGATAAACGCCTTGACGGAAAAGACGACTACCTGCAGGAGTATGAGATTTACGACTCCAACAGACAGGCAAAGACCGACAAACCGATCTGGTACGCGCACTTTCACTATGACGCGCTGCAGTCCTCATTCGACAGCTTCCCCAAAGCGCACTTGAAACTCTACGAGCAGCGCTATCTGGGCATGAAATGGCAAGCGGCAACAGAGGGCGCCGGAACCACCTTCGCAGACACCAGGATCTGGCGCGGCAATATCGACAAACCCTTTGCCAGGCTGCACTTCCAGGCGGTGGAGTAACCGCAATGGCTTGGCGGCCAACATGAACTGCTTTCAATGAATTACCATTGAGCATAAATTTCATTCATGGAGGCCGCCGTGCTGGAAATCCGCCATCTTAAAACGCTGCACGCCTTGCGCGAAGCCGACAGCCTGGTCGAAGCCGCCGAACGCTTGCACCTGACCCAGTCCGCGCTGTCACACCAGTTCAAAGAGCTGGAAGAGCGGCTGGGCATGCCATTGTTCGTGCGCAAGACCAAGCCGCTGCGCTTCACCAGCGCCGGGCTGCGCCTGCTGCAACTGGCCGACGCCACCCTGCCCTTGCTGCGCGGCGCCGAGCGCGACATCGCGCGGCTGGCCGGTGGCACCGCCGGGCGTTTGCACATGGCTATTGAGTGTCACAGTTGCTTCCAGTGGCTGATGCCGACCATCGACCAGTTCCGCGACGCCTGGCCGGAAGTCGAGCTGGACCTGGCCTCAGGCTTTGCTTTCGCGCCGCTGCCGGCCCTGGCACGTGGCGACCTGGACCTGGTGGTGACCTCCGACCCGTTGGAACTGCCGGGCATCACTTATGTGCCGCTGTTTACCTACGAAGCCATGCTGGCCGTGGCCAACCAGCATGCGTTGGCGAACAAGGCGTACATCGTGCCGCAGGACCTGCTCAGCGAAACCCTGATCACCTACCCGGTGGAGCGCGACCGCCTGGACATCTTCACGCGGTTCCTGGAGCCCGCCGACGTGGAGCCTGCCCAGGTGCGCACCTCGGAGCTGACAGTGATGATGATGCAACTGGTTGCCAGCGGCCGCGGCGTGTGCGGCATGCCGCATTGGGCGCTGCATGAATACAGCTCGCGCGGTTATGTGAAGGCCAAGCGTTTGGGCGAGAAGGGTTTGTTTGCGACGTTGTATGCGGGGATCCGTGCGGACATGCTCGATGCGCCATACATGCGCGACTTCTTGCTGACGGCGAAAGACACGTCGTTTTCGACCCTGGATGGGGTTAGCGCAGTGCGTTAATTACGCGAGGACTATCGGGTGGGAGCTGGCTTGCCTGCGATGGCCATAGGTATCTACACAAATATTGGCGCCTGTGGTGTTTTATCGTCGCAGTGGGGGTGTATATCCGTTGCTGCGGTAACGGCTACTTAGGGTTCCGCCCTTACGGCGGCCTGAAAGCCGACCTGAGTGGTTGAAGCAAGAGCCAGATCAAGTGCAAGGCAAAACCCTGTCTACCTGACTCAACGCAGTCTAAATGTGGGAGCGGGCTTGCTCGCGAATGCGGTGGGTCAGTCAATTCATCTGTCACTGATACACCGCATTCGCGAGCAAGCC
>NZ_CBFHAZ010000104.1:0-22781 GCF_965653655.1 Pseudomonas onubensis
CCAACCCGCTGACCGTGACCCTGGACAACGGCAAAACCATCACCATCGGTGTGAACCAATCCAGCGGCACCGTCACCGTCGTAGCACCTAACGACGTGTACAAAGGCGACCAGACCGTTACCACCGCTATCACTAATGTGACTGGCGGCGAGCACTTCGAGAATTTGGTTCCAGGTACGACGCCGGTTAGCACTACCGTTACCGATACTCCGGGTACTGATAACACCACTACCGTGACACTGACGGCTCCGTCTGAAGTGAACGAGGGTGGTCAAATCACCTACACCGCCACCTTGAGCAACAAGGCCGGTACTGACGTCACGCTGAAGCTGGATAACGGTTCGAGCATCACCATCAAAGCTGGTGAAACCGTTGGCTCCGTGACTGTTGCAGCGCCTAGCGATGACGTGTTCATCGACAAGAGCACTCAGACCGTCAAGATCACCGACACCACTGGCGGTAACTTCGAGAAGTTGGAAGTGGCTGGTGATGGTGCAACTACGACCATTAACGACACCATCGACAAAGTCGATGTGGTTCTGACCGCAACGACCACAGTGGGCGAAGGCGGCAACATCATCTACACCGCCAGCCTTGTGGATAAAAACGGCGCGGCAGTGACTAACATCACCAACCCGTTGACCGTCACTCTCGATAACGGCCAGACCATCACCATCGGCGTGAATCAGTCGAACGGCAGCGTGACCGTTGTAGCTCCGGATGATGTCTACAAGGGCGATCAAACCGTCACTACCGCTATCAAAGGCGTCACCGGCGGCGAGCACTTCGAAAATCTGGTGCCCGGTACTACGCCTGTCAGTACCACCGTCACCGATACTCCGGGTACCGATAACACCACTACCGTGACACTGACCGCGCCAAGCGAAGTCAACGAAGGCGGTCAGATTACGTACACCGCTACGCTTTCCAATAAAGCGGGCACCGACGTAACCCTGAAACTCGATAACGGTTCGTCTATCACCATCAAAGCTGGTGACACCGTTGGCTCTGTGACTGTTGCGGCGCCTGGCGATGACGTGTTCATCGACAAGAGCACCCAGACCGTCAAGATCACTGACACCACTGGCGGTAACTTCGAGAAATTGGAAGTTGCAGGCAACGGCGCAACCACGACGATCAACGACACCATCGACAAAGTGGATGTAGTCCTGACCGCCACCACCACCGTGGGTGAAGGCGGCAATATCGTTTACACCGCCAGCCTTGTGGATAAAAACGGCGCGGCAGTGACCAACATCACCAACCCGCTGACCGTGACCCTGGACAACGGCAAAACCATCACCATTGGTGTGAACCAGTCCAGCGGCACCGTCACCGTCGTAGCACCTAACGACGTGTACAAAGGCGACCAAACCGTCACAACCGCCATCACCAACGTGACCGGCGGCGCGCACTTCGAGAATCTGGTGCCGGGCACCACGCCTGTTAACACAACAGTGACTGATACCCCAGGCACCACCGATCTCACCAGCGTCACGCTGACCGCACCAAGTGCCGTCAACGAAGGCGGCACCATCACCTACACCGCCACCTTGAGCAACAAGGCCGGCACCGACATGGTCGTCACGCTGGATAACGGCTCGAGCATCACCATCAAGCAAGGTGCGACCGTAGGTTCTGTGACTGTTGCGGCGCCTGGCGATGACGTGTTCATCGACAAGAGCACCCAAACCGTCAAGATCACCGGCACCACCGGCGGTAACTTCGAAGGCGTGACCATCACTCCAGGCGGCGCTACCACCACGATCAACGACACCATCGATGATGTGACTGTGGCGCTCAAAGCCACGGGGGCCGTCGCCGAAGGCGGTCAGATTACCTATACCGCATCGCTGGTCGACAAGAACGGCGCGGCTGTGACCAACGTCGGTTCCGATCTGGTGGTAAGGCTGGATAACGGCTCGACCATCACCATCGGCAACGGCAAGTCCAGCGGCACTACCACGGCTGTGGCGCCTAACGACGCGTATGTCGGCGCCAACGATGTGAACAACAAAATCACCGGTGTGGTCAGCGGCGGCGACAAGTACGAACACCTGATCGTCGACGGCAGCACCGTCACCACCAAAGTGACGGATGTGGTCAACAACACCACCATCAGCATCACCGGCGACGCCTCGGTGACTGAAGGCGGCACTGCGCATTACACGCTGACCCTGAGCAACCCGGCGCAAACCGATGTGACCGTGACGCTCAAGTACAGCGGCACCGCCACCGACGGTTCGGACTTCAACGGCGTGTATACCGTGAAGATCCCGGCCGGCTCCAGCAGCGTGCCGTTCAACATCGCCACGATCGACGACAAGATCACCGAGCCGACCGAACAGATTGTCATCACCATCGACAAAACCACCGGTGGCAATTTTGAAAATCTGGTAATCGACAAGGGCACTGTCAGCACCAATATCATCGACAACGATGCGCCGCCGGTCATCGATCTGGATGCCAACAACTCCAGCGGCGCGACCGGTGCCGACTACAAAACCACCTTCACCGAAGGCACCGCCGGGCCGGGTGTGTCGATTGCCGACACGGATATCAAGATCACCGATCCGGACAGCACAATGCTGACTGGCGCGACGGTGACCCTGACCAACGCACAGGTCGGTGATGCACTGAACCTGGGCAACAGCGTGAATGGCATCATCGTCAGCACCAACAACCAGACGGGCACCATCACCCTGACGTTGTCGGGCAGCGCGACGCTGGCTGATTACATGCAGCGTATCCAGAACATCACGTTCACCAACAACAGCCACGACCCAAGCACCACGCCGCGGACCATCACCGTGACCGTGACCGATGGCGGCAACTATTCCAACGTCGCCACCACCACCGTTAATGTGGTGGCGGTCAACGATCCGCCGGTCGCCACCGGCAGCGCCGTGACCGGCACCGAAGACACGCCGCTGGCACTCACCTGGGCCAACTTCGGCGTGACCGATGTGGATTCGCCACAAGCCAGCCTGGGCGTGAAGATCACTGACCTGCCGGTGGCCGGCAAGCTGCAATACCTGGCAGCGGATGGCACCACCTGGACCAACGTGACTGCCAACCAGACCTTCACCAAAGCTCAGATCGACGGCGGCCAGTTGCGCTTTATGCCGAACGCCAACGAATCCGGCGCCGACGGTTATGGCGGCACAGGTGTTGGTAACAAGCAGGCTGATTATGCGCAGTTCAAGTTCCAGCCTACGGACGGCAAGGACCTGGGCAACAGCGCCACGGTGAAAGTCGATATCACACCGGTTGCCGACGCACCGACCCTGAGCGTGGCCGACAACAACGTCAACTCCGTAGGCTTGATCAAGCAGAGCTGGAACAGCCTCTCCGGCATTGGCACCAACGGCAATGGCGCTGCACCGGACGTGCTGAAAAAAGCCATTGATAGCGCTGGCACGCCGAACAGCACAGCAGTGGTGACCAATGTCGAATCCACTGCCAACGTCAGCGGCGGCGCGGGCTCGAAGACCTCTGGCCTGATCTACCTGGAAGCCGGCAAGACCTACACCTTCAGCGGCACCGGTGATGACAGCCTGGTGGTCAACGTCGGCGGTAAAGATGTCGCCAGCGCACTGTATGGCACCAACGCCGGCAAGTTCAGCGGTTCGATCACCCCGACGGTGAGCGGTTACTACAGCCTTGAAATCTATCACGCCAACCAGTCCGGCCCTGGCAGCTATGACGTCAACTTGTCGGTCAACAATGGCGCGGTCCAGGACCTGAGCACCAGCGGCGTGCCGCTGTACACCGGCCTCACCGATTTGACCAATGCCGGCGTGACCGTCTCCGACCTGCATGGCAGCAACGGTGACGGTTACTACGTGGGCTACAAGCTCAATGAAGGCCAGGAAAATGGCAGCGTTAAGCTGTCCAAGGTCACCACCGCACTGACCGATACCGACGGCTCGGAAACCCTGAGCGTGAAGATCAGCGGCGTACCGGCCGGCTCGGTGCTCACTGACGCGTCCGGGCACACGTTCACGGCGACCAAAGGCGTGGGCGAAGTCAACGTGACCGGCTGGGATTTGAACACCCTGACCATCAAGCCACCGACCTATTACAGCGGCCAGTTCAACCTGACCGTGACGTCGACCTCCACCGAAAGCATCGGCGGTTCGGCGTCTACCACGGCGCAATTGCCAGTCACCGTGTACCCGGCAACCTACAGCTCGGTGACGGGTACTTCAGGCAGCGACAATATTGTCGGCACCGACGGCAATGACATCGTCGTGGCCGATATCGGCGGCCTGAACGTGGTGCAGGGCAAGAACTACAACATCGCGTTCATGGTGGACAGTTCCGGCAGTATGAGCACCGCCTCGATCAACGCGGCCAAGGCTTCGTTGACGTCGGTGTTCAACTCGCTCAAAGACAGCCTCGGCGCCAACACCTCGGGCACCGTGAATATCTTCCTGGCGGATTTCGATACCCAGGTGAACAAGTCGGTTGCGATCAATCTCAACGATCCAAACGCCCTGACCTTGCTCAAGGCAGTACTGGACTCCATGACGTCCGGCGGCGGCACCAACTACGAAGACGTGTTCAAGACCACGGCCAACTTCTTCCAGAGCGGCCTGGCGACCGGCAACACTGGCGCCACCAACCTGACTTACTTCATCACCGACGGCCAGCCGACCTACTACCAGAGCGGCGAGCAGACCAACCCGACGCTGTACGGCAACGTCAAGTTCGACGACGTGGTAACGACTTCCAACTACACGCCAGGCACATCGGTGGCCAAGTACCTGGACAGTACCCACTACTTCAGCATCGACACCACGGGCTACGCGGTCCTGCAGACCTTGACTGGCGGCAGGTGGTACAGCAGCAACCTGGGCTATGTGCATGCCCAGGGTGACGGTACCTTCGAGTTGTCCAACCTGAACGGTACGGGCAACAGCACCGACTCGGCGACGCTGAGCAACGCCAAAAGCGCCTTTGCCCTGCTGGGTGGGTTGTCGCAGGTGGAAGCCATCGGCATCAACGGCGACGTCAGCCTCAACGACCTCAAGCCTTACGACACCGACGGCAAGCCGCAAAGCAACATTGATCCGAAGGACCTGGCCAACGCGATTCTCGGCCACACCGAAGCCACGCTGCCAGGCGCCGACACCATCAACGGTGGCGACGGCAACGACATCATCTTCGGCGACCTGGTGAGCTTCAGCGGCATTACCGGTGAGGGCTACAACGCACTGCAGGCCTTCGTGGCGCAGAAAACCGGCGTGGCCGTCTCGGCGGTGACCACCTCCAACGTGCACCAGTACGTCACCGAGCACTATGCGGACTTCGACGTCTCCGGCGCCAAAGACGGCAACGACACGCTGCTGGGCGGCGCAGGTGATGACATCCTGTTCGGCCAAGGCGGTGATGACCTGCTGGACGGCGGCAAGGGCAATGACATCCTGCTGGGCGGCACCGGTAACGACACGTTGATCGGTGGGCCGGGCAACGACATCCTGATCGGCGGTTCGGGCGCGGACACCTTCGTCTGGAAGGCGGGCGACTTCGGCAACGACGTGATCAAGGACTTCAAGGCCTCGGAAGGCGACCGGATCGATCTCAAGGATCTGTTGAAAGGTGAGACGGACAGCACCATCGACAACTACCTCAAGATCACCACGGTAGAGGGCGTGTCGACCCTGCAAATCAGCAGTGAAGGCAAGCTCAACGCCGCCGGCGGCCTGGCCAATGCCGATGTGACGATCAAGCTGGAAGGCAACGATTGGTCGCACACCAGCATCAACTCGCTGATCACAGGTGCCGACCCAACCATCAAGATCGACCACACCGCCTAAGCTGTGATTTATCGGCCGCCCGCAAGGGCGGCCGATTGGCTTGGGCGATACGTCGCTGGCCCTGGCGGCCGGTTGCATCGCATACTCGCGACCATAAACACAGCATTGACCTATGCGGGTGAACGCGTGTGGCTCATTTTCGAGGGATTCTTATGTTTTACGTGCAACGTGATGCACAGGGAGCGCTGAGTCGCGTGGAGGCCGCCGCCTTTGCCGAGTCGACCGAAACCCTGCCGGCCGATCACCATGAGATCCAGGCCTGGTACGCCAACGAAGTGGTAGAAACCAGCCTGGCGCAGCTCAAGCAAAGTGACTTGGAGATGATCCGGGTACTGGACGACTTGATCCAGGTACTGACCCGCAAGGGCGTGATCAGCGTGACCGACCTGCCGCCAGCGGCCCAGGCCAAACTGATGGACCGTAACCACGCACGGGAAGCATTGGGTGGGTTGAGCCATCTGATCAATGATGAAGAGACTGGGTTGATCTGATCGCCCGAGTATCTGTGCAAGCTGGCTTTCTGTGGCGAGGGAGCTTGCTCCCGCTGGACTGCGTAGCAGTCCCTTCTTTTAAGCCACAAGAACAGGGCCGCTTCGCGCCCCAACGGGAGCAAGCTCCCTCGCCACAACAAGCCAAACTTCAACCTGGACTTGCATCACTTCCAGGGCGCAGGCTCGCCAAATAACTGCCCCTGCACGCCGAAAATCCCCATCTCGCGAATCACCTTCAATTCACCTTCGGTCTCCACACGCTCGGCAATCAACGGCAAGTCGATGCTGTGGGCCGCGCGCTGGATCGCTTCGATGAACAGGCGCTTGTCGCTTTCCTGGTCGATGGCACGGATGTAGCTGCCGTCGATCTTCAGGTACGCCAGGCCCAGGCGCGCCAGGTTGCCGATCATGCTGAAGCGCCCACCAAAACGCTGCAGGCTGAGGGAGAAGCCCAACTCGCGCAGGCGCTGGGTCAACTGCTCCAGCAGAGCCTGTTCGGGCAATTGTTCTTCGCCGATTTCCAGGGTCAGGCGCGGGCCGAGGTTGCTGTGCTGGCGCAGCAACTCGACAATCCGGTTCAGCGCCTGGGCGTCCTGCAAGGTGGCGGCCGAGAGGTTCAGCGCCAGGCTGTGTGTATGACAGGCCATCTGCTTGAGCACGTGCTCGAGCATCAGTCGGTCCAGACGTGCAGTCCAGCCGAAACGCTCAAGCCACGGCAGGAAACGCCCGGCCGGGATGGTGTGGCCGTCGTCATCCTGCAAACGCGACAGCACTTTGTAGTGCAGCACCAGTTGTGGGTCCTGGCTGGCGACAACCGGCTGGAAGTACAGCTCAAAACGCTGGTTGGTAAGGGCCCGGTCCAACAGTGTGTGCCAGGCATGGTGATCGTCACCGACACTGGCGGCGGCGCTGTGGTCCAGGCACACCCAACTGCTGTCGCCCTGCCCTTCGGCCTGGGCCAGAGCCTGGTCAGCCAGGGTCAGCAATGCCTGGGGCGAATCACCGTGGTTGAATGGCGCAAGGCCAATGTAGGCGACCGGCGTGACGTCACTGGCACTGGTGGCCTGCAAGCTGAGCAGGGTGCTTTCGAGGTTCTGCGCCAATTGCAGCGCTTCTTCACGCACCAGCCCCGGCGCCAGCACCGCGAACTCACCACCACGGATACGGGTGACGAGATTGTGGGTTTCCGGGTAAGGCTCGCACTGGCGCAACAACTGTTCGCCCACCGCTTGCAGCAACTGGTCAGTGCGCTGGCCACCCAGGCGCTGGTTAAGGCCGGCCAGGTCCTTGACCCGCAATAGCAGCAGGTAACCGGAGTTGGTGTCTTCCGGGTTACTCACGCGGGCGTTAAGTTGCATCTCGAAATAACGCCGGTTGGCGAGGCCGGTGAGGTTGTCCTGGTAAGATTCGATACGCAATTTTTCACTGCGCTCGGCCTGCTCCTGGAACAGCGCCTTGAGCTTCTCCACCATCTGGTTCATGGCCTGCACCACCCGCCGCAGTTCCGGCGTGCGTGGCAGATCAGGCAGGCTGAGGAACTCGCGGCGGGCGATGGCGTGGGACTGCTTGACCATGTAGTCCAGCGGCTTCAACTGCCGACGCAGCAGCAACGCACCCAGCACCGCACTCACCGCACCGCACAGCAGCAACCAGCCCAGGCTGCCCAGGGCGCTTTGCCAGAGCTTGGCCAGGGCAAACATCGGGTGGCTGACCACCTCTACGCGCGCCGCCTGCTCCCAACCACGGTTGACCAGCGCATCGCCGCCAGCCGGCTCCAGGCCGATCAGTTTGACGAACCAGTTGGGCACGCCGTTGTTGTCCGGAATGCCGCTGCGCTCGACGATGGTTTTGTCGGTGGCCAAGTCCACCACGCGGATGCTGGCGTAATAGCCACTGTCAAAAATCGAGCTGACCAGCAACTCCACCATTGCCGGGTCGTCGATATTCGGTGTCAGCGACAACGCCAGCGCAGTAGCCGCGTCCTGTGCATGGGAGCGCAACTGGTTGACGTATTGGGTGCGCGAGCTTTCCAGGCTGACCATGAAGCTGCCGCTGAACGCGACCACCAGGAACAGACAGATAGCGATCAATAGTTGTTTGAACAGTGACATCCGATCAGTTACTCCTAGTTGGCAGGCTCGGCCGGGAAGCCTTCCGCACGCATTTTTTTCAACACATCCTGCCAACGCGACAAGCGTTTGGTATCACCGACTTTCTTGTTGCCCGTGGCGCCAGGCAGGTACAGGCCCTCGGCATTGAATGAGTACACCGGCACCAGGTCGGTACGGCGGGTAGCCGGCAGGATCTCGTCCATCAGGCTGTCGAGTACCAGCGGGATGGCCTCGGGAGTCGGATAATACGTCAGCACCATGTGCGCGCGATTCTGACGCAAAGCCTTAACGTAAGTAATGCGCAATTTGTCGCTGGAGACGCCCAGGTGACGCAGGCTGAAATACTTGGCGATTGCGTAATCCTCGCAATCTCCCGCACCTTTCCAAAGCGCTTCGATGGGCGTTTCCCAATAGTCGACCACGTGCCAGAGGTCGATGTCTTCTACGTAGCTCATCTGCTTGTTGAAGAACAGGTTGACGACCTTGAGTTGTTCCTGTTCGTCGACCTTCTTTTCAGTCGCCAACAGGCGCTGCCAGGCGTCAATGCGTTGTTGGCCCTCGCCGAGCGGCCCGTACAGAGCCGTGGCTTTGCGGCTGATCTGCGAGAAATCCCAATCGGCATGCAGCCCGCCGGGCATCAGGCCAGCGAGCAAAGTCGCTGAAAGTAGCCAGCCGACAATTCGAGAGGGAATAAAACTTACCGCCAAGGCGTTCAGTCCGTGAAGAGAGACGGAATTTCAGGGATGGTGAAGCTTCAACCAACAAAAAACAATGGCACAGTGCAATCATTCATAAGCGGTTCGAGTTTATAAACGCCGCTTGTGGGACGCACAAAGTATCGCCTGTAAGCCCTTACAAACTGAAACTTTGGCTGTTTGACAAGCGCGCGACCCATCTCTAGTGTGCTTTGGATCCAATTAAACACACTCCATTCAAGATAGGAGGATAGCGTAACCGTGACGCAGAAGCCGAACCCCTTAAGCAGCATCAAAATCAGCGGGCCTATTCCCGCCCATCTTGCACGCGCCGTTATTGAAGAAACGTTGCGCAATGCCATTCTCGACGGCAGGTTGCCCTGTGGTACCGCGATGCGCCAGCAAGAATTGGCCAGCCTGTTCGGCGTCAGCCGCATGCCCGTGCGGGAAGCCTTGCGCCAGCTGGAAGCCCAGTCCTTGCTTCACGTGGTGACCCACAAAGGCGCCGTGGTTGCGCCGTTGATCGAGGATAATTCGGCCGAGACCTATGCCTTGCGCATATTGCTGGAGTCCGAAGCGCTACGCCTGTCGATTCCGTTGCTCACCGACGCAGACATTGCTGAGGCTGAAGCCTGCATCAATACGTTGGAGCAAGAGCGTGACTATGCCGAGATTGGCCGGCTCAACCGCCTGTTCCACATGGCGCTG
Source organism: Pseudomonas onubensis (assembly GCF_965653655.1). NCBI lineage: Bacteria > Pseudomonadati > Pseudomonadota > Gammaproteobacteria > Pseudomonadales > Pseudomonadaceae > Pseudomonas > Pseudomonas onubensis. The sequence continues at coordinate 9,828 of NZ_CBFHAZ010000104.1, forward strand.
TATGGCAAGGCGCCCAACCAGCGGTTACTCAAACTGGTTGAACACGGCTTGAATGAGGAGGAACGCTTTCTGCGCTTCAACCTCGAGGCAATGGGCCTGGGCGAGACGTCCCAGGAAGATCACCGTGAATTGCTCAACCTGGTGGTGCACAAGAAAGTCGACGAAAGCATCCTGACACTGCGCAATCACCTGATGCGCGGTATGGAAGTGATCAATACCTACCTCGATAGCCTTGAGGGCAACGCAAAAAAAACCGCACAGTAAGGGTTTACACGCCTTTTCTTGCCACTTGAACGCTCTGGGGTATCTTTCCTCTCAGGAAGTACCCCACGTTATATGCGCCATGCCGAGATTAACACTCAAGTAAACCCACGCTTATCAAAGAAACTTCTCACACACTTTCACACTAGTTGATCACAACAAGTTCCTTCTCGAAAAAACATTTAATACTTTCATCAGTTTATCCAAACGTTTAATCAGATTATTATCTTCCACCCATAAAAGAACACTTCACTCGGCAGTGCAAACCTGTGTCAGGTTAGCGCTGTACGCGTGGCTTGGCTAAACGCCGGCCCTCTGCTTTTCATTACAAAACCCCATCACTGTTTCCAGAGCAATCGCAACAACTTATAGGCGTCAACCATGCATCAACATTTGCTTGAACAAAAAAAACTACAGCTATGCAGTCATCCGTTATTTACAGAAATAACCTCACTTAAGAAGTTACAAGTTTTTATGGAGCAGCATGTATTTGCTGTTTGGGATTTCATGAGTCTGGCTAAACGCCTGCAGCAGGATCTGACGTGCATGCAATTACCCTGGCTGCCGCCCGGTGACCCGCAAAGCGCACGCCTGATCAATGAAATCGTGCTTGGCGAAGAGTCAGACGAACATCCAACACGTGGCCACTGCAGCCACTTCGAGCTGTATCTGGAGGCGATGACCGAGACAGGCGCAGACACCTCAACCATCCAACACTTCATTGAACTTCAGCGCCAAGGCGTCCAGGCAGATACTGCGATGCAAAGGGTCAATGTACGCCCTGGCGTGGCGCGCTTTGTCAGCAGCACCTTGCAGACCGCGCTGAACGCGCCGGCCCACTGTGTGGCAGCAACGTTCCTGCACGGCCGTGAGAGCGTCATCCCATCGATGTTCGAACGTATTCTGCAGGGCGATGCCTTCATGGCGCGTCGGGCACCGTTGTTCTGTCACTACCTCAGCCGTCACATCGAACTGGATACCCAGGATCATGGCCCAGGCGCAGAGCAGTTACTCCAGCGCTTGATCGGTGCCGACCCCAAGCGCCAACACGAGGCGGATGAAGCCGCCCTGCGCGCCATAGAAAACCGCCTCGGTTTCTGGGACGACGTACACGCCTCGCTCCATGAGGTGCAACCATGAACACCGCAGACTACCGCTCGTTTGCCGAAGATTGGGAACGCCGCGCCACCATCCGCACACGCCCCCGGCGCCTGCTGGAGAATGACAATCGCTTGATCTTTCCGGTCTGCCGCCAACCTTTGGTGCTCAGTGCAACGTTTGTTGAGCACTGCCCGCAGTGGCGCGACTTCGTGTTGACGCAAAGCTTCTACAAATTCATCAATGACGTGGTGATCTTTGAAACCGAGATCGTCGACACGACCGCCCGCAGCATTGCCAAGAACCGTTTCGCACTGCCCTTCCCCCTTGCCTGTCGCATTGATGCGATGACGGTCGTGGTCGATGAGGATTACCACGCGCTGGTCGCGTTGGACTTCCTGCAGCAGACCATTGAACTCACGGGCATAGAACCGCTCGAGTTGCCCACGCAAATCGAACTGAGCCGGGCCTTGCCGGCCGCCCGGGCGCTGGCACCGCAACACCTGCACGACGCCGTGACGTTGATTGGCGTGGCCATCGCCGAGAACACCGTCACCCACGACGTAGCGGCGTTTGCCAAGGCCGACAGCGTCAAACCTTCCATTCGCGGCTTGATGGCCGATCACTTGTTTGACGAGGGGCGTCACGCCCAGTTCTGGACACAGCTGGTGCGTCTTTACTGGCAGGCGGCTAGCCCGGCAGACCGTGACAGCATCGCCGCAGTCCTGCCGACCTTCTTGACCCACTACCTGACCAACACGCTGCACAAAGGCTTCGACCTGCAGCTTGTCGAGCACTTGGACGTAGGCACCGACATCCGCCAGGCACTGCGCGACGAAGTCACGGCGCTGCACTTTCCAATCACCCGCCAGCACCCGCTGCTCGGCAACATCATGGGGTTCCTGAATCACAGCGGCGTGCTGCATACGCCCAGCGTCGCCCACGCGTTGAGCGACTACCTGCCCGAGCCGGGGAGGCAGACATGCAGCGTCTGAATATCGGATGGGCCGGCACCAGCCACGCTCTGATTGCGCTCAAGCAAGTGCTCGAAGCCTACGGGCACGTCAGCGCCACGCAACCCTTCGACCTGTTCATCGAGGACGGCACCCAAGCGCCGCTCACCTACTGTGTCGCAAGCCAGTGGTTAAGCCTGCGACTGGGTATCGGCCCGCTGTGCGAAGGTGGGCTGCCCTCCTTGCAGGTGCGCGGGTACGACCATGACCAACGCGTGCTGGCGGTACACGACATAGCCCATGAACCCAGCGGCAACGGCCAACGCCTGCGCCGACAAGCGACCAAGTCTCTGGTGGAGTGGGCCGCCGCGCTGGTCAGCGGCTTCTCAAGGGACACAGGCTACTTTGCTGCCAGCAGCACCACTAACACCTGGCCTGAACACAGCTTGCACGGGCTGGACGCCCTGGCGTTTGTGCATCGGTTCAATCGCACTGACCAGCCAGCATTGTTGCAGGCCGCCCAGGTGCCGATAATTGAACGGTTGCAGGCCAGTCTGCACGCCTTTGCCGAGCGCCCGGCGCTGAACATCGCGGGCAACGTGCTGAGTTACCGCCAATTGCAGCTTCGCGCCCTGTCGATCCAGCAACGCCTGCATCCCCTACTGGGAGGCATTGAAACGCCGGTGGTTGGCGTGTGCCTGGAAAAGTCCGTCGAGTTGTATGCCAGTATTCTCGCCGTACTCGGTTGCGGCGCGGTGTATCTGCCACTGGCCCCGGATCATCCGCCGCAACGCCAGCAGGCCATGCTGGAACACAGCGGCGCCAAGGTATTGCTGGATGACGGCCGACACCCTTTGCGCGAGCACTTCACGACGCTGAATGCAGGCAATATTGACCCGAGACACGCCGACATCACGCAGCCATTGATGCAAGGTCGCCCCAACATCGACGCACCGTGCATGGTGTTGTTTACCTCGGGCACCACCGGCCAGCCAAAGGGTGTATTGCTCAGCCAGGGCAATCTTGCGCATTTCACCGGCTGGGCCGGCGCCAGCCTGGGGTTGGATGAACACAGCCGTGTCCTGCAGTTTTCGCCACTGAGTTTCGATTCATCACTGATTGATATCTTCCCGGCCCTGATCGCCGGGGCCGAGTTGATCGTCCCCAGCGAAGAGCAGCGGCGCGACCCTCAGCAACTGGTCGAGTTGATTCGCCAACAGCGCATCAGCCATGGTTTTTTGCCGCCGGCGCTGCTGAGCATCCTGCCGTTGGATCAGCCGCTGGGCCTGACCCATCTGATGACCGGCGGCGATGCCTGCGAGCCGTATGTGATCGAACGACTGGCAGGCCAGTGCCAGTTGCACAACCTCTACGGCCCTACCGAGACCACAGTGCTGGTCAGCCACCGGACGTTGTGCCCCGGTGACAGCAATCGGAATGTGGGGCGCCCCATCTCCAACAGCCAGGTGCTGATCCTCGATGACGCGCTGCAACCGGTAGATGAGCAGGTGATGGGCGATCTGTACATCACGGGTTCCGGCGTAGGGTTGGGATATGTGACCGCGCCGCCGCCCGAGGGCAACCCGTTCGTTGAACTTACGTTGCCGGGCGGCCAAGCGCTGCGGGCCTACCGCAGCGGTGACCGGGCAAAATGGACGGCGGACGGTATCGAGCTGGGCGGACGACGGGACGATCAGGTGAAGATCAGGGGCTTTCGCGTCGAACCCCAGGAGATCGAACAGTGCCTGCGCAACAGTCGGCTGTTTCGCCAATTGGCAGTGGTGATCGACCATAACCGACGGATTTTGGGTTTTGCCGCCCAGCCCGAGGCCGACGCAACGGTGGCGGATCTGAAGCAGCATGCACAGCGGTGTTTGCCAGCTTACATGCAACCCGAGCGCTGGACAGAGCTACCGGAAATGCCCTGCACCGGCAATGGCAAAATTGACCGCCAGGCGTTGCTGACGGTGCCCGGGCACGCAACGCCGCGCATCGCCCGCGCCTCGGCGCAAACGCCGCTGCAAACGCAACTGGTGACGCTGTGGAGCGAGTTGTTGGGCGTGCCTGGCGTTGAACTTTGCATTGATGAGAGTTTTTTCAATCTGGGTGGCCATTCCATCTTGCTGTCGACCTTGCTGCTGCGTTTGCGCGAACAGTTTGGCCGCAGCCTTTCCTTGAACCGTTTTTTTGAAGCACCGACGATTCGTTCGCTCGCCTTGCTGATGGAAGACGCTGCACCGTCTTACACACCGTCATGCCAGATGGAAAAGGACGCATGCCAGGCGCTGAATGTAGAAGTCCTGCCAGAGAGGTCCGCTGGGGATCCGCGCAAGGTGATCGTCACGGGTGCAAACAGTTTTGTGGGCGTGCACCTGGTCGAAGCGTTGTTGGCGGGTGGAGCACGGGAGGTGGCATGCCTGGTGCGTGAACGCCCAGGGCACTCGGCGCCAGCGCGGTTTGCACAGGCACTGCGCGAGTACCACCTGGAGCATCTGGACCTGAGCCGTGTGCAGGTTTATGCCGCCGACATCAGCCAGCCTCGTCTGGGCCTGGCCTGTGATGTCTATGACCACCTCGCCCGAAACCATGGTGTGTTGGTGCACAACGCTGCCAGGGTCAACCATGTGCTGGACTACGCCTCACTCGCCAGGGATAACGTCGAACCTGTGCTTGAGTGCCTGCGCCTGTGTGAAACCCACAGCAAGAAAATCTTCAACTTCATCTCGACGCTGTCAGCCTGCAGCAGCGTCGACGCTCAAGGTCACATCCTCGAAACACCAGCCGTGGCCACGTTGCCGCTCTACCTCAAGAATGGCTACAACCTTTCCAAGTGGGTCGCCGAGCGGCTGTTAGGGCGTGCGGTCGAGCAAGGCAGCTGGGTGAATATTCATCGGCCGGGGAATATTGCGTTCAACAGCCAAAACGGTGTGTGCCAGCCGCAAAACAACCGCCTGATGCTGATGCTCAAGGGTTCGCTGCAGTTGGGCCTGGCGCCCAGCCTGGAAGTGAATTTTGACTTGATGCCGGTAGACTTTCTCGCACGTTTCGTCGCGTTTCACTGCGACCAATTCGCCGCGCGGCGAAACGTCTTCAACCTGCATAACCCGCAGCCCTTGAGCTGGGACCATTACCTGGATGCATTCAGCCAGGCCGGCCATCTTTTCGAACGGGTGAGCGTCGCGCAGTGGCAAAAGAGACTGCCAACGGTGGGGCCTGATAACGCGCTGTTTGGCGTACTGGGTTTTTACCTGGATGACCTGGCGGAAGACATCAGCGACGTCTCGATGATTTGTCACGACAACGCACGCCAGGGTGTGGCAGCGATGGGCGAGCAGTACCCGCGCAAAGACCCTGCGCTGTTGCGCAAAGGCTGCGACCACCTCAAAGCCATTGGCTTTCTTTGACAGGGACTCCTTATGAAACCGCTGCAACCCGATACATTGATCCGTAACCCCAATGGCGCACCGCTGGTAGCGTCTGTTGACGTCGCGTGCGATGCCGCTCGCCTGTGGAGTGTGGTGGGAAATTTTGCAGGCTTTGATGCCTTCATTCCTGCCCTGTCGCACATCGAAATGACGGGAACCGGCGTAGGCGCATTACGCACCAAATTTTTCCATGATGGGCACCGCGTCGTTGAGCAACTCAACAGCCGTGACGACGAAGCGATGTGCATGACGTGGACCACCCTCTACAACACCTTGGGTGTCGCGCGGCTATGGGCCGCCATGTGTGTGGAAGCACTCGACGCCAAACACGCCAGGGCGACCTGGACGCTGATTGGCGAGCCGGTCGATACACCGCAGGCGGAGTTTGAGCAGTTTGCGCAGGCTTTCGCCGACAGCGCCCTGGAGAATGTGCGCAGGATGTTGGACTGATCAGCAGGAGCGAGAGGCCTCGCTCCTGCCAAGCCGGGTCAGATCTTGAAGCTGTCGACCAGTTGCTTCAATCGATTGGCCTGCTGCGACAGCGCATCGCAGTCCTTGAGCGTTTCGTTGAGGTTGACGACACCTTGCTGGTTCAACAGGTTGATCTGGTTGATATCAACGTTGAGGGTTTCAACCACGGCGGTCTGCTCTTCGGTAGCCGCCGCAACCGATTGGTTCATGCCGTCGATCTCGACGATGCGCTGCGTCACGCTGACCAGACGCTCACCCGCCTGGTTGGCCACTTCAACGCTTTCTTCGCTGGAGACCTGGCTGGCATTCATGGTGGTCACGGCTTCACGCGAGCCCACTTGCAGCGAAGTGATCATCTTGTGGATCTCTTCGGCCGACTCCTGGGTTCGGTGCGCCAGGTTGCGCACTTCGTCGGCCACTACGGCAAACCCGCGCCCGGCTTCACCGGCACGCGCAGCCTCGATCGCCGCGTTGAGCGCCAGCAAGTTGGTTTGCTGGGAGATGCCTTTGATTACATCAAGGATGTGCCCAATGTTATCGGTGCTGGCGTTAAGGGTTTCGATCTGCGTGCAGGACAAGCTGATCTTTTGCGAGAGTTCCGACATGGCCAGGATGGTTTGCTCCACCACCTTGCGCCCGTCATCCGCTTGCTCACTGGCGCCGCTGGCATGCTGCGATGCATCGGCTGCGTTGCGGGCGATTTCCTGAGTGGCGGCGCCCAGTTCGTTGATGGCGGCTGCCACACTGTTGGTGCGCGCGCTTTGCTCGTCCGAGCCGATGATCGAAGCGTTGGAGGACGCCATGACGCGCTGGGACAGGTCGTGCACCTGACGCGTAGCCGAAGACACTTCGGAGATAGAGGCGTGGATACGTTCGACGAACTGGTTGAACGCACTGCCCACTTCGCCGAACTCATCTTTGCTGGTCACGTCCAGGCGGCGGGTCAAATCGCCTTCGCCCTGGGCAATGTCCTGCATGGCCACGCCCATGGTGGTCAGCGGACGCAACAGCACTTGAATCAGCAGGCTGAGCAGTACGGCGATGGCCACTACGGCGATCAACATGGCGATCAGTGCCGATGTACGGAATTTACTCAGTGGTGCGTAGGCTTTGTCTTTGTCAATCGACAGGCCGATGTACCAATCCGCCCCCGGCAAACCGCTGATCGGGGTAAATGACAGAATACGGTCCTGGCCGTTGAGTACAACGTCCTGGCTGACCTTCTCGATTCGCAGGTTGGTGCCAGGGTAGATGTCCTTGAGGTTCTTCATCACCTGGTCCTGGTCAGGACTGACGATGACCTGGCCATCGGCGCTCACCAGGAACGCATGGCCAATACCGCCGAAATCCACCGAGTTGATGATTTTCACCAGGGTTTGCAGACTCAGGTCACCGCCCACTACTCCAAGCAGTTCGCCGTTCTTTTTGACCGGCAGGGCAATGGTCACGATTTGCCCGCCAACGGCCGCCATATAAGGCGGAGTCAGCATGGTTTTATCGGCGGCTACTGCTTGTTTGTACCAAGGGCGCTGACGAGGGTCGTAATCGTCGGGCATCTTGGCGTCAGGGCGCTGCGTAAATACGCCGTTGGTTTGGCCGACATAGGTGAACTGGAAGTTCGAGGTGAACGCGGGCTGGTCAACCAGCCCCGGCAGGTCGGCACCGCTGCCTTGGTGAGCAACGTTTTGCGCCAGACTTTCGAGGACCAGGATGCGGCCACTGAGCCAATTCTGCACGCTGCTGGCCGTGAGCTCGCCCGACTGCTGGATAGACGACTCAAGGTTTTGTGTGATGGTGCTGCGCTGCAGGTAATCGTTGTAGAGGGTAAATAGCGCGAAGGCCAGAACCACGACGCCTGACGCGGCCAGTAGAATTTTATGACTGAACTTGAGATTCATTTCATCGACTTCTTTTGCCAAAGGGGGGTGAGCGTGCCGAGTGGAACATTCCATGTAACGGGATAGGCGGACTCTCCGACCGCTCTATTTCGGTGCACGCATGGCTCGTCAGGCTTTCGGCCACTCCAGGATAAATCTTAGAGATTTGTGAGAAGCATCCTCATTTTGAGTAGGAAACCGACCAGCGGTAGACGCTCAGGGGCCGGCGTTGCAAAATTTTTCCGACTCCCCGACAATGCGACTAATTATCATTTGTGACGCTTGGCCAGGCCTGTGTGAATGCCCTCTACTGACTACATTGCGTGCGAAAGTGTTGTACACACGCTTTACAGCACCCACCACAACTGGCTCAGCACCTGGCTGCGCAGCCGCTTGGGCAATGCCGCCGATGCTGCGGACCTGGCACAGGATACGTTCGTGCGCCTGCTGCAAAAAACCGAACGCTTTGAGCTCAAGGCGCCGCGTGCTTTTTTGCGCACCATCGCCCGGGGCCTGGTGATTGATCATTGGCGCCGCGAAGAAATCCAACGGGCCTACCTGGAGTCCATCGCCCACTTGCCGCAAGCGCTGGCACCCAGCGCCGAAGCGCGTGCGTTGGTGTTGGAGCTTCTGGAAGAAGTCGCCCGGCTATTGGACGGATTAAATCCCAAGGTGCGTAAGGCGTTTTTACTGGCGCAGTGCGATGGCCTGACTCACCAGCAGATCGCACAGCAAATGGGCGTGTCGCTGCGCTCGGTAGAGCGGTACATCGCTGAAGGGCTGTATCACTGTTATGTCCTGCGCTATGAAACCTGACGCCAATGGATAACACCGCGCGCTCCGGGCCAGATCCGCAGGTGGTCAAACAGGCGATCAGTTGGGCGCTGCGCCTGCGTAACAACCGTGCGAATGAGCGCTTGCATGCGCAATGTGAGCATTGGCGTGAAGCTCACGATGACCATGAATTGGCTTGGCAACGGGTACAGGCTTTACAACGGGAATTGAACAGCCAGATGGCGGCGATTCCAGGGGCGCATGTGGCACTGGAAAACGTCGCACAAGGCTTGGGCCGACGACGGGCACTGAAGGTGTTGTCGGGCGTGGCGTTGGTGGGGTCGGCGGCGTGGATTAGCCGGGACATGACCGGCTGGCAGCGCTGGACGTCCGATTTCGCCACCGCCACCGGCGAGCGGCGCAGCGTGCAATTACCGGACGGCACACGCCTGCAACTCAACACCGACAGTGCGGTGAACCTCACCTTCAATCCGCAGCAGCGCCTGATCACGTTGGTGCGCGGGGAAATCCTGGTGACCTGCGGCTCGCCCTCTTCAGCGCCTTTACTGGTTCACACTCGCCATGGCTTGCTCGAAGGCATCGATGGGCACTTTAGCGTGCGCCAAGACAACGACTGCACACGCTTGAGCGTGGTCAGCGGCAATGTGGCCATCCATTCACCGCATACGGCCGATGGCCTGGCGACTCAAGTGCACACAGGGGAAACCTATCTGATCAGCCAGGCACGCGCCGTGTTGTCTGCGCTGCTGACCATGGACATGGGCGCCTGGGCCGATGGGCTGATTGTGACGCGGGACATGCGCCTGGCTGATTTTGTGTCGGAAGTGGGGCGCTACCGCCAGGGTTATTTGGGCTGTGCGGCGGATATCGGCGACTTGCGGTTATCAGGGGTTTTCCGCGTGGAAGACACCGACAAGTTGCTGGCGATCGTTGCGCAAACACTGCCCGTTCAAGTGCGCTATCGCACACGTTGGTGGGTGAGCCTGGAACGCCTGGCCTGACTTTTTCAGGTTTTTTTGGCGGGTTTTTTCCGGGAGTCCGGCTTAGACAGTAAGCCTCTTTGTCTGCCTTACCGGCCTCTACGGACCTTGATCATGACTGTGCGTTTTCTCAACGATTCACCAGACTCCTCCTACCCGCTTTTGGCCAAGGCCATACGCGTAGCATTACTGTCGACGGCAATGGGCATGGGCGCGGTTCCGCTTGTTGGCATGGCTGCGCAAGCGGGCAGCGAGCGCATTCATCAGCGCTATGACATGCCTGCCGGCCCGCTGAGCGACGCGCTCAATCAGTTCGCCCGCCAGGCGGGCATTACGCTTGCCAGCACGCCAGCACAGACTCAGGGCCTGGAGTCGCCAGGGCTGCGCGGTGAGTACTCCGCGGAACAGGGCCTGAATCATTTGCTCGATGGCTTGGGGTTGCAGGCTGCGTCACAGGACGGTACCAGCTTCGTGTTGCAGTCGCTGCCGCATAACAGCACGCTGACGTTACCCACCACCGACATCAAAGGCTTCGCCCTGGGTAATGCGCTGGGCAGCATGGACGGCTACAACGCGACGCACAGCCAGATCGCAACGAAGACCAGTGCCGCACTGCTGGAAACCTCGCAAACCGTCTCCGTGGTGACGCGCGAACAGATGGACGACCAGGGCTCTCAGACCGTGGCACAAGCCATGCGTTACACCCCTGGCGTGCTGACCAACCCCTATGGCGCAACCCATCGCTATGACTATGTGGCGATGCGCGGCTTCAACGATGGCTCGGTCGACAACATCTACCTGGATGGCTTGAAGTCCATGGGGGACAGCGGTACTTACAGCACCATGCAGGTGGACCCGTACTTTCTTGAACGCGTGGACATTCTTAAGGGACCGTCTTCTGTGCTGTACGGGCGCAGCTCGCCTGGAGGTCTGGTTGCACTGACCAGTAAGAAGCCGCTGTACGAGCCCTACCATCAAGTGCAAGCGACAGCCGGCAGCAACGGGCAACGCGGGATGGGTTTTGATCTCAGCGGGCCGGTGGACGATGACAAGCGCGTTGCCTATCGGCTGACCGGGCTGGCGGATAAGTCCGACACACAATTCGACCATGCCAAAGAAAAACGCTACGCACTGGCGCCGACAGTGAGCATCGACTTTACCGAAGACACTTCACTGACACTGCAAGCCTATTTACAGCACGACCCTGAGGGTGGTTATCACGGTGGTATGCCGGCGGACGGTGCACTGCATCAGCGCAATGGCCAGCGTATCGCCAACCACTTTTTCGAGGGCGAGCCGGGGATAGATGGGTACAAGCGCGACCAGCAGTCATTTGGCTATCAGTTCGAACATCGCTTCAACGATGTATTTACTGCGCGACAAAACTTCCGCTATCTCGACTCCAAGGTGAAGCTGGACCAGGTGTATGCCTATGGCTGGACCACACCAACCAGCAATGAGCTGAACCGCTATTACTCCGGCGGTGATGAAAAGCTGCATGCGTTCATTATCGACAATATGCTGCAGGCGGAATTTTTTACCGGAGCAACCAAACATACGGTGCTGACGGGCGCGGATTATCAGCGGCGTAAAACGGTGGTGGACTGGACCAGCGGTTCACTGCAACCGATCAACGCGTTTAACCCGGTCTATGGCAATTCGGCGATCGGCAATGCCAACCTGACCAGTTATCTGCGACGACTGGAGCAGACAGGCGTTTATCTTCAAGACCTGATTGAAATGGATAAATGGCGATTCTCCCTCGGACTGCGCCAGGACTGGGTAGAGACGTCGGATGAAAACCGCATCGCTGAAGCGGGCCGACCATTGGGCACGCAGATCAGCGACAAACGTACCAAGCTGACGGGGCGGGCGGGGGCGTTGTACCTGTTTGATAACGGCGTGGCGCCGTATGTCAGCTACTCGGAGTCTTTCAACCCGAACTCCTATTCCGACAGTGCGGGCAACCCGCTGGCACCGACTAACGGGACACAGTGGGAGGCGGGTTTGAAATATCAGCCGCCAGGAACCGACAACCTGTTTACCGCATCGTGGTTTCGCATCGACCAGGAGAACCTGGCCACCAAGTTGCCGCAGGAAAACTTCTATCGTGCTGTAGGCGCTGTCCGTTCCCAAGGGCTGGAGCTGGAAGCCCATGTACAACTGACCGATAACCTGAAGCTTTTAGGCAGCTATACCTTCACCGACATCAAGTACTCCAAGTCGATGGTGAGTACATTAAGCTCCGCCGACAATCTGATCGAAAACAAACGCAACTCGCCGACCCAGGCGCCTCGACATATGGCATCGGTGTGGGCGGACTACAAATTCAATAGCGCAGCCCTGGACGGCTTGCGACTTGGCGCAGGCGTGCGATACGTGGGGTACAGCTGGGCAGACGCCGAGAACACCATGAAGGTGCCCGCCTATACGTTGTTTGACGCTTCTGTAGGGTACGACCTGGGCAAGGTGGGCTTGAAGGGTGTGGATGTAAGGCTCAATGCCAACAACCTGACCAATGAGAACTATGTGGCTTCATGTGCCAGCTTGAACTTCTGCTACTTGGGTGAAGAGCGTAATGTCAGTGCGACGGTCAGCTATCAGTTCTGATCCGTTATAGCTTCTAACAAGCCGGCGCCTGATTTCAGGGGTCGGCTTTTTTGTGGGTGTCGTCAGGCTGCCTTTGTCCGGCCCAGACACTTTGGTGGGGGGCAGCAGCAGGAGCATTAATAACCCTTAAAACGAAAAAACCCCTGTCTGCGTTAGCAGACAGGGGTTTCGGAATTTAATCTTGACGATGACCTACTCTCACATGGGGAAACCCCACACTACCATCGGCGATGCATCGTTTCACTGCTGAGTTCGGGATGGGATCAGGTGGTTCCAATGCTCTATGGTCGTCAAGAAATTCTGTGTACCAGTCCGTTGCGCTTGCAACGTGCCGGTGAAATTCATGGACTTCTACATAAACAAAACCCCTGATTGCGTTAGCAATCAGGGGTTTCGGAATTTAATCTTGACGATGACCTACTCTCACATGGGGAAACCCCACACTACCATCGGCGATGCATCGTTTCACTACTGAGTTCGGGAT
>NZ_CBFHAZ010000105.1:0-22720 GCF_965653655.1 Pseudomonas onubensis
TGGCTCTGCTGTTGCTGTTGCTCCGGCTCTTACATCCTTTTCGATGACGAAGTCAGCGGTCTTTTGATCTGCGCTTTTGATCGTGATCTTGATCTGAAATCGCCCCGTCAAACACGATGGCCGGAATCTGACAGTGATTTGGGGGCATGCCGAGCCATAGCGAGGCACCGAGTGTTGGGGCGAAGACTTTTTGGTTACTTTTGTCTGGGCCGGCATTCCGGTCTTTACAAAAGTGACCCGCTGCAAGAGCGGAACCATAAGCCGCCGTTACCGCAGCAACGGATATACACCCCGCCACGCCAAGCCCCCCTCACACGACCTTGGTCGACACTGACTAACCCCCGGCATCATGCGAGACTGTCCCACCGGGTTCGGAATGCCCGGGTGTTCTTATGCTCGGAGTTACCATGACGCTGTCCAGCGGGCTGATCGCCGCCGTTGCCCTGGCCTATATGGCCATTATGTTCGCCATCGCCTTTTACGGGGATCGCCGCCACGCGCCGCTGCCGCCACGCATGCGTGCCTGGGTATACAGCCTGTCGCTGGCCGTTTACTGCACCAGTTGGACCTTCTTCGGCGCCGTAGGCCAGGCCGCCGAGCAACTGTGGGCGTTTTTACCGATCTACCTGGGACCTGTTCTGCTGCTGGTGCTGGCACCCTGGGTGCTGCAAAAGATGATCCTGATCAGCAAGCAGGAAAACATCACCTCCATTGCCGACTTTATCGCCGCACGCTACGGCAAATCCCAATCGTTGGCGGTGGTGGTGGCGCTGATTTGCCTGGTCGGCGTGCTGCCCTATATCGCCCTGCAACTCAAAGGCATCGTGCTGGGCGTGAACCTGTTGATCGGCTCCGGCCCCGACACCACCGGCACCCGCGCCCAGGACACCGCGTTGATCGTGTCGCTGGTATTGGCGCTGTTCACCATTGTGTTCGGTACCCGCAACCTCGATGCTACCGAACACCACCGTGGCATGGTGCTGGCCATTGCGTTTGAATCCCTGGTCAAGCTGTTTGCCTTTCTGGCGGTCGGCGCATTCGTGACCTTCGGCCTGTACGACGGTTTTGGCGACCTGTTCAGCCAGGCCATGCTCGCCCCGCGCCTGGAGGAATACTGGACAGAAACCATCAACTGGCCATCGATGGTGGTGCAGACCGGCGTAGCGATGATGGCGATCATCTGCCTGCCCCGGCAGTTTCACGTCACCGTGGTGGAGAACATCGACCCGCAGGATTTGCGCCTGGCCAAGTGGGTGTTCCCCGCGTACCTGATCCTCGCCGCGCTGTTCGTCATCCCTATCGCCCTCGGCGGCAAAATGCTCTTGCCCGCCTCAGTATTGCCGGATTCCTACGTGATCAGCCTGCCCATGGCCGAAGCGCACCCGGCGCTCGCCGTGCTGGCGTTTATCGGCGGCGCCTCGGCGGCGACCGGCATGGTGATTGTGGCGAGCATTGCCTTGTCGACCATGGTCTCCAACGACATGTTGCTGCCTTGGCTGTTGCGCCGCTCCAGCGCTGAACGGCCGTTCGAAGTATTCCGCCACTGGATGCTGTCGGTGCGCCGCGTGAGCATTGTGATCATCCTGTTGCTGGCCTACGTGAGTTACCGCCTGCTCGGCTCCAGCGCGAGCCTGGCGACCATCGGCCAGATCGCGTTCGCCGCCGTTACCCAACTGGCGCCCGCGATGCTTGGCGCGCTGTATTGGAAGCAGGCCAACCGACGCGGTGTGTTTGCCGGTTTGGCAGCGGGCACTTTCCTGTGGTTCTACACCTTGGTCCTACCGGTGACAGCGAAAAGCCTGGGTTGGTCGTTGAGCCTTTTCCCCGGCCTGACGTGGATGCATTCGCACCCCTTTGGTTTCACCGTCACCTCGTTGACCTTGGGCACTGTGTTTTCCCTGGCGGGCAACTTCACGCTGTTTGTGTGGGTGTCGATGCTGTCGCGCACACGGGTGTCCGAGCATTGGCAGGCCGGACGCTTTATCGGCCAGGAAATCAGCCAACGCGCGAATGCGCGCTCGATGCTGTCGGTGCAGATCAGCGACCTGCTCAGCCTCGCGGCACGTTTTGTCGGCGAGGAACGCGCCCAGCAGAGCTTTATCCGTTTCGCCTATCGCCAAGGCAAAGGCTTCAACCCCAACCAGAACGCCGATAACGAATGGATCGCCCACACCGAACGCTTGCTGGCCGGTGTGCTCGGCGCCTCTTCGACACGCGCAGTGGTAAAAGCCGCGATTGAAGGTCGGGAGATGCAGCTGGAGGACGTAGTACGCATCGCCGACGAAGCCTCCGAGGTGTTGCAGTTCAACCGCGCGTTGCTGCAAGGCGCGATCGAAAACATCACTCAGGGCATCAGTGTGGTCGACCAGTCCCTCAAGCTGGTGGCCTGGAACCGCCGCTATCTGGAACTGTTCAACTACCCTGAAGGCCTGATCAGCGTGGGTCGGCCGATTGCCGACATCATTCGCTACAACGCCGAGCGCGGCCTGTGCGGGCCGGGTGAGGCCCAAGTGCACGTAGCGCGCCGCCTGCACTGGATGCGCCAAGGTCGCGCGCACACCTCCGAACGGTTATTCCCGAATGGCCGCGTGATTGAGCTGATCGGCAACCCGATGCCCGGCGGTGGGTTTGTTATGAGCTTTACCGACATCACCGCGTTCCGGGAGGCCGAGCAGGCGCTGACCGAGGCCAACGAAGGCCTTGAGCAACGGGTGACCGAGCGCACCCATGAGCTGTCCCAGCTCAATGTCGCATTGACCGACGCCAAGGGCGTGGCCGAATCTGCCAGCCAGTCGAAGACCCGCTTCCTTGCCGCTGTCAGTCACGACCTGATGCAACCCTTGAATGCCGCGCGCCTGTTCTCGGCTGCCCTCTCCCACCAGCACGACGGTTTGTCCTCCGAGGCCCGGCAATTGGTGCAGCACTTGGACAGCTCGCTGCGCTCGGCCGAAGACTTGATCAGCGATTTGCTGGATATCTCACGCCTGGAAAACGGCAAGATCAACCCGCAGCGCCAACCCTTTGTGCTCAACGAGCTGTTCGACACCCTCGGCGCCGAATTCAAGGCGCTGGCTCAGGAGCAGGGCCTGCGTTTCCGCCTGCGCGGCAGCCGGTTGCGGGTGGACAGCGACATCAAGTTGCTCAGGCGGATTCTGCAGAATTTTCTCACCAATGCGTTCCGCTATGCCGACGGCCCCGTGCTGCTGGGCGTGCGCAGGCGCAAGGGCGAACTGTGCCTGGAAGTGTGGGACCGTGGCCCTGGCATTCCGCTGGATAAACAGAAGGTCATCTTCGAAGAGTTCAAGCGCCTGGACAGCCACCAGACTCGCGCCGAGAAAGGCCTGGGCCTGGGCTTGGCCATCGCTGACGGCCTGTGCCGCGTGCTCGGGCATACGTTGAGCGTGCGCTCGTGGCCGGGCCAAGGCAGCGTGTTCAGCGTGCGCGTGCCGCTGGCGCGCAACCAGGCCAGCCCGCAGGTCAAGATCGCGCCAGACAATGGGCAGCCATTAAGCGGCGCGCAGGTGCTGTGCGTGGATAACGAGGAAAGCATCCTGATCGGCATGCGCAGCCTGCTGACGCGCTGGGGCTGCGAGGTGTGGACCGCCACCGACCAGGCGCAATGCGCGGCACTGCTGGCTGAAGGTGTGCGACCACAGTTGGCGCTGGTGGATTACCACCTGGACCACGGCGAGACTGGCACGGAGCTGATGGGCTGGCTGCGGGCGCAGTTGGCGGAGCCGATTCCCGGGGTGGTGATCAGCGCCGATGGACGGCCTGAGATGGTCGCCGAGGTGCATGCAGCGGGGTTGGATTACTTGGCCAAACCGGTGAAACCGGCGGCGTTGCGGGCGTTGTTGAGTCGGCATTTGCCGCTTTAAACAGCGTGTACTCGGTACCCTGAGGGAGCCGGCAAGCCAGCTCCCACATTTTGGATTGCATTTACTCGGGTAAATGCGCCACGCCGTCTGAATCGGTCATCGCGCGTTCGAGCAAATCCGCCGGCAGGCTTTTGCTCGCACGCGCGCCCAGCAAGCGCAATTGCTCGGTACGGCTAACCAGATTCCCACGCCCGTCTGTGAGCTTGTTACGCGCCGCGCTGTAAGCCTTATCCAACTGTTGCAGACGGTTGCCCACTTCATCCAGGTCCTGGATGAACAGCACGAATTTGTCATACAGCCAGCCGGCCCGTTCGGCAATTTCCCGCGCGTTCTGGCTCTGACGCTCTTGCTTCCACAGGCTGTCGATCACCCGCAGGGTCGCGAGCAAGGTGGTGGGGCTGACAATCACGATATGGCGGTCGAACGCCTCCTGGAACAGGTTCGGCTCAGCCTGCAAAGCCGCGGAAAAAGCCGCCTCTATGGGCACGAACAGCAACACGAAATCCAGGCTGTGCAGGCCTTCCAGGCGCTTGTAATCCTTGCCGGCCAAGCCTTTGACGTGGTTACGCAGGGACAGTACATGCTGCTTGAGGGCCGCCTGGCCAATCACCTCATCATCTGCCGCCACATATTGCTGATACGCCGTGAGGCTGACCTTGGAGTCGACCACCACCTGCTTGTCGCCCGGCAACATGATCAGCACGTCCGGCTGGAAGCGCTCGCCGTCCGGCCCTTTTAGGCTCACCTGGGTCTGGTACTCGCGGCCCTTTTCCAGCCCGGCATGTTCCAGCACCCGCTCGAGAATCAGTTCACCCCAGTTGCCCTGGGTTTTCTGGCCCTTGAGGGCACGGGTCAGGTTGGTGGCTTCGTCCGACAGGCGCAGGTTCAATTGCTGCAGACGCTCAAGCTCTTTGGCCAGGGAAAAACGCTCGCGGGCTTCGTTCTGATAGCTTTCTTCCACACGTTTTTCGAAGGACTGGATGCGCTCCTTCAGTGGGTCAAGCAATTGGCCCAGGCGTTCCTGGCTGGTTTCGGCGAAACGCTGCTCGCGCTCATCGAAGATTTTTCCGGCAAGCTCGGCAAACTGCGCGCGCAGCTCATCGCGCGAACCTTGCAAGTCGGTGAGGCGCTGTTGATGGCTGTCCTGTTGCTCGCGCAGTTCGGCGCGCAAGGCGGCTGACAGCGCATCGAGGCGGCGCAGCTCGGTTTCCTTGGCGCTGCGGTCGAGGTTCCAGGCGTGGGCGGCATCGCGGGCATTATCGCGGTCGATTTGCAGCAGTTCGACCTCGCGGCGCATGGCGGCCAGGTCAGCCTGTTTGGCGGCATTGGCCTGGCTGAGGTCGCTGATTTCATCGCGACTGGCGTCGAGTTGCGCGGCCAGCCCCTCCTGGGCCAGTTGCGCGGTCGCCAGGCGCTCTTCGAGCAGCTCCCAGCCGGTCATGCGCGCGCTCAGTCGTCGTTGAATCTGCCAGCACAGGGCCAATAAAGGCACTGCTGCACCCGCCAGACCCAAGGCAACACTGGTCCAGTCAAAAACCATAGCCATTTCTGCCATCACCGAAAAGGAGCAAGGTTAACCAAGCACGGGGCTTGAGGACAGCTCAGTCTTCGACCTGCCCCAACTCGCGCAGGGCGCGGCGGTCGCCGGCGCGGGCGGCCAGGCGCAGCAGGTCGTGGCCAATGCGGCGGTCGCGGGCATTGCCGCACTCGCGACACATCAACTGGCCCAGCCGGCTTTGGGCGGCGACTACGCCATCGCGGGCCGGCTGCTTGAGCAAGCGTCCGGCGAAGTGCTTGATGTTGGCGTTGTGCCCCAGTCGCGGGCTGTCGAGCAGCCACAAGGCAACTTTCAAGGAAAAGCGCTTGGGTGCGGTAACAGTTTGAGGGGTGTCGGTAACAGAGTGTGATACTGAGCGAAACTTCATAAAGCACTGTGGGACAGATTGGAAGGCGCGCCACTCTACTCTTTTTTTCGCGCAGGTAAAGCTGGAAAAATCCTACACGCCCGTTCTAGAGCAAGCGCTCGGGACAATCCACAGAAGCTGTGGATAACTCAGTGGACAACCTGCCTTGAACTCGCGCAAAGGCCCATGAAACGGGGGCCGCAGTCAAACTGACGATTTTTTCACCAATTAAAAAAAGTGATGTTTTTCATTGACTTAAATTTTCGTTGCAGGCTAACGACGGCGCTTCCGGGCAGTTGACAGAGGGGTTACACACCGCGCAACTAATGTGCACAAGTACCCACCCGCCGGTTTCATGACCGAGGTTTTTTGCTTCAACCTGTTCGAAAATGTTACCGACCTGCAGGAACAGAGTACTTTTCAAATCCGCCTCGGCTCGCCACACTCATGCCCCATCGACGTAACCCTCCTGTAGGCGCTGATGAAAGGAATCTTGTTGTTTGCCGTGTTGCTGCTCGCCATCTGCGCGACCTCACTGGGCATCAATGCAGCGCTGCCCTCGCCTGACGGTGCGTTATTCGCCATTGCCATCCTGTTATCGGCGGCCTTCACTGCCGTCAGCCTGTGCATCGAGCTGGGAGACAGCCGGATCAATGACATGCGCGACGTGATGAAGGTGATCGAGAGCGGCCACTCCTGGCGCCTGACCCTCGCCGCCTACGGGCTGGGTTGCTCACTGGCGGCGGCCGTGACGGTGCTGGTCTATCGTGGATTGCTCGGCGGCTGAAGAAATTTTTTTGCTCAACCGCTTCCCTTCCAGGTTTCGATCCGTTACTATCCGCGGCGTTAGTACCAAGCTGAAAGTCAATTCTGGTCGAACAACTCCCCTGAACAACACGGGACCGACCACCTCGATGGTTTCCAGGTATCACTTGCGACGACACTGCCTTTGAACATGCAAAGGGTGCCGCGAAGTCTCAATACTCTGACCGAACCAACCTGCAAATTGATCAGGATCTTCACCCTGGGCCCAGAACCTTTGCCCCTGTTGTGTTGCCTGCCCTCCTAAGTACCTACCTGCCAGCCCAAGCGCGCCAACTTAATAGCGCTTCAAACTGGCTGCTTTGTTCCAGTCGGGTTCTTCGTTTGATCAATGGTGATCAACGTTACTGGAACGTTTTAACGCTGCACGGTTCTTATCCGTGTCATTTGTAGGAACACCAATAATATGAACACTCAAATCCACACTCAGGATGCCATTCGCACCCTCACTAACGCTTTTGCACCAATGAACTGCCTGATCATGGCCGCTCGCAAAGGCTGCTTCAGCTTCACCCTGGTCAACGAACACGGCATCGCTCGTCACAGCGAACGCCTGTACCCCGATCAATACTCCAGCGCAGAACCGCTGCAGGCCGTGATCGAGCGTACCCGTCAGGCACTGACTGCCTGATCGACCCGAGTCGCTGAAACACAAAAACCCTGTTTAAAAAGCAGGGTTTTTTATTGCCTGAAATTCGTCATTGAAACATTTTGGCTAAGTTCAAATAGATATAAACGTTATAACTAAATGAAGAAGATGTTTTAAAAACAGTCCTTTACATCGTGAATATGACACTACACTTCAACTCAAGCGGCATGATCCGCTTGCGACGGGCCTGAGATCCGATTCACAGCTGCCAAGCCCCCTCTCAGGCACCGTCGACCACTTTCATGGAACGAGGCTTGTATGGGTATCGCCGCCAGCGAATTGTGTCGTTATGTGATCCGGCCGACGTTGATCTACCTCGGCCGCCATGACGCGACAGCCGAAGCCCTGCTGCTGGGCATTGCCGCCAGCCAGTCGGAACTCGGCTCGGCGCTGCACGACCGGCGTGGCCACGGCCTGTACAGCATCACCGAACCGCGCCACCGTGCCCTTTGGGACCACTACCTGGCGCGCGACCCCGAGCGCGCCAGCCTGGTACGCGGCCTGGCCAGTCAGCATGCATTCCTCAGTGCGCCGCAGCTTGAGCTGACCGTTAACCTGCGATATGCCACCGCCATTGCCTGGCTGCTGGTGGAGCAACACCGGCCTGCCCTGCCGGCGCCGGGCGATGTACTGGCGATGGCGCGTATCTGGAAAGAAATTTTTCACCCACAAGGTCGGCTGCGGGATTTTACCCAAGCCTGGCAAACCTGTGTTTCAGCCATGAATCAGGTCACTTGTTGATCAGGCGTTTTGCAAGGTTCGGCTAAAAACCTTGATTTTGGTCGGATTGTCCTACAAAACCGCTCTATCTCCTGCATTACAGCCTATAGCGCTAACCTAAATTTATTGTTACTTTCCGCAGCGGTGATCACCACGGAGTTCTAATAATGAAAAAAGTAATGCTCAAGACCACACTTAGCCTCGCCGTTGCAATGGCCTCCACCCAACTGTTTGCGAGCGGCTTTGCCCTCAACGAGCAAAGCATCAGTGGGATGGGTACTGGTTTTGCAGGGCGCTCTTCATCTGCCGATGATGCAAGTACTGTCGCTGGCAACCCTGCCGGCATGTCGCGCCTCAAGCGCGATCAAATCACTGCCGGTGTCGCAGCGATCGACGCCAAGACCGATATCAAAAACACCAGCGGCGGCCCACCCGGCAGCAGCAACGACGGCGACATGGTGCCTTTCACCAAAGTCCCGATGTTGTTTGCCGTGAAAAAAGCCACCGATGACCTGGCGTTCGGCCTGGGCGTATATGCGCCGTTCGGCCTGATCACCAATTACGAAGACAGCTTCGGCGGCCGTTACTACGGCAAGAAGAGTGACGTTAAAGTCGTCACCATCCAGCCGACTGTCAGCTACGCCTTCAACGAATACGTGTCCGTGGGTATCGGCCCGACGTTCAACAAGATCAGCGGCAACCTGACCTCGTCGACGCCGCTGGCGCAAACCTTTGGCCGCAATGATGGCCTGGTGGACATCAAGGGTGATGACACCGCGTGGGGCTACAAAGTCGGTATCCTGGTAACGCCATGGGCGAGCACCAACATCGGCCTGACGTACACCTCCAAGGTGTCCTACAACCTCACCGGTCACACCGATATTTCCGGCCTGGGCTTTGGTCCTTTCAACGGCGGGCGTTTTGACGCCAAGTTGAACATCACCACCCCGGAATCCTACGACATGTCCATCACCCACAAGCTGGATGACCAATGGACGTTGTATGCGGGTACCACATGGACCCGTTGGAGCCGCCTGAAAGAAATCACCGTCAACAACTCGGGCGTTTCGCCTGCACTGGGTGGCGCGGCTGGCCCAATCGGTCGCATCAACGAGCCACAGAACTGGCATGACACCTGGGCCTCAGCCATCGGTGCTTCGTTCCAAGTCAACAAACAGTGGGTACTGCGTACCGGCTTCTCGGTCGACCAATCGCCTACCAACAACACTGACCGTTCGGTGCGCATCCCGACTGGCGACCGTAAGGCCGTCAGTTTTGGTGCCGGCTTCAGCCCAACCGAAGACTGGACGATTGACGCTGCCGTCTCCTACCTGTGGGAAGAAGAAGTCAACGTCAACCGTACCGGCAAGGGCAACGCCTACAACGCCGAGTACAAAAACAGCGCTTGGGGTTACGGCCTGGGTGCGACGTACAAGTTCTGATTCGCCGCGAGCCTGACCGGCTCGCCAGTTGAATCAAAAAAGCCCCGCTCTCCTGCACAGGAGGCGGGGCTTTTTAATTCCCGACGTTCAGGGTTTGGAGGCCAATGCCGCTTCCACTGCCTTGATCAGGTCCGGGCTGTCCGGCTTGGTCAAACTGGAGAAGTTGGCAATGACTTTACCCTGGCGATCGACCACGTACTTGTAGAAATTCCACTTTGGCGCGCTGGTCTGCTGCGCCAGGACCTTGAACAGGTGGACCGCGTCCGGTCCTCTGACTTTTTGCGGCTCGGTCATGGTGAAGGTCACGCCGTAATTCACGTAGCAGACCTTGGCGGTCTCTTCGCCGGTCTTGGCTTCCTGCTTGAAGTCATCGGACGGCACACCAATCACTTCCAGGCCCTGGCCCTTATAGCGCTGGTACAAAGCTTCGAGGCCTTTGAACTGTGGCGCGAACCCGCAGAAGCTGGCGGTATTGACGATCACCAGGGGTTTGCCGGCGAAGCGCTGGCACAAATCGATGGATTCCTTGGCGCGCAGCTTGGGCAATTGGCCCTCAAGCAACGGCGGGCAATTGGCGGCAATGGCAACACTGCCAATGGCCATCAGGACGGGTACTGCAAGCCAGCGCATCTGCATGTCGTGAGTCCTTAACATTTCCAGACCACGAACTTAACAGATCGACATACCCAGTTGCATCAATGCCAGCCCGCCGCGCTGCCAGCCCCACCAGGCCAGCAGCATCAGCACGACCAGCGCCGCCACCGTCAAACACCGTGCCGTCACACTCATGCCGCCTCCATCTGCGCCTGCAAGCGCGCCACCGGCCGCTCGCGCACCGGCCAATTCAGCGCGGCGGCGAGCAGGCTGAGTAGAATCGCCACCTGCCAGATCAAATCGTAGTTGCCGGTTCGATCATAGACCACCCCGCCCAACCAACCGCCGAGGAACGACCCGAGTTGGTGGAACAGGAACACAATCCCACCGAGCATCGAGAGGTTTCGCACACCAAACAAGGTGGCGACGGTGCCGTTGGTCAGCGGCACCGTGGACAGCCACAAGAAGCCCATGGCCATGCCAAACAGGTAGGCGGTGATTTCGGTGACCGGCGCCCACAGGAACAACACGATGACCACTGCACGCAGCAGGTACAGGCCGGTGAGCAACCGAGGCTTGGACATGCGCCCGCCAAGCCAGCCGGCGGTGTAGGTGCCGAATACATTAAACAGACCGATCAAGGCCAGCACCGTAGTGCCCACCGTGGCCGGCAAATGCTGGTCGACCAGATACGCCGGCAGGTGCACACCGATAAACACCACCTGGAAACCGCAAACAAAAAAACCGAATGCCAGCAACCAGAAACCGGAATGGGAACAGGCTTCCTTCAAGGCATCGCGCAAGGTTTGCTGGCCAGTCACCACCGGCAGCGGCTTGTCCTTGAGCATCGCCACCAGCGGCAGAATCAGCGCCACCATCAGGCCCAGTGCCAACAGGGCGGCCGACCAGCCCAGCCAGCCGATCAAACCCAAGGTGCCGGGCACCATGGCGAACTGGCCGAAAGAGCCTGCGGCGCTGGCGATGCCCATGGCCATGCTGCGCTTTTCCGGCGGTACGGCGCGGCCCACCACGCCGAGAATCACCGAAAACGAGGTGCCCGACAGACCGATGCCAATCAGCAAGCCCGCACTCAGCGACAATGACCACGCCGAATCGGACATGCCCATCAATACCAAGCCCACGGCGTACAGTACACCGCCGACAAACACCGCTTTGGTCGCGCCAAAACGATCGGCCAGGGCGCCGGTAAACGGCTGCGCCAGGCCCCAGATCAGGTTCTGCAGGGCGATGGCAAAGGCAAACGTCTCGCGGCCCCAGCCAAATTCGTTGCTCATCGGCGCCAGGAACAGGCCAAAGCCATGCCGCACGCCCAAGGACAACGCCAGGATCAGCGCACTCCCTACAAGGATCCAACCACTGGTGCGCCACATCGAGGTCATGTTCTTATTCTCCGCTCGCGGGTATATACCCGCTTGTAATCGAACAAACCCGCGCTCAGGCGAGTTCATCCAGCAAGGCCAACAAGGTTTCGCGCTTTTCGGCGCCTAACTGATCAATCAATTTTTGCTGCGCCGCTTCCCACGCCGGCAACGCCGCAGCCAGCCGCTCTTCGCCGGCTGGCGTCAACAGCACCAGGCGGTTGCGCAGGTCATCGCCCTCGACCAACTGCACCAGGCCTTCGCCTTCGAGCACGCGCAGGTTGCGGCCCAAGGTGCTGCGATCCAGGCCCATGGCTTCGGCCAGGCTGGAAATACTCGGTTGGTCGAGACGCTGCAAGTTGCACAGCAGAGAATACTGGGCGACGTTGATCCCGAAGCCGTCGAGAGCGCCGTCGTAATGCCTGCTGACGCCACGGGCGGCACGTCGCAGGTTGGTGCATAAACATTGGGAGGCAAGCATGGAACGTGTATATACCCGCGATTAAGGAAATGCAAGAAAGTGTTACAGCGCCAAACCGACCAATACCGCGACTTCCAGCAGCTCCAGGAGCGCGCCAGCAGTGTCGCCCGTCGTGCCACCGAGCCGGTTGACCATCAATTGGCGCAGGCCGATAAAACACAGCGCCGCCAGCAAAACCGCAATGCCGCCGCTGAAACCGCCGATCAGGATGCAGGCAAGGCCACTGAGGATCAGCACCTGTTGGCCGACAACGCGCGGCAAATGGTCTGACAGCGCCTGGCCCAAACCACCTGCACGCACATAGCGCGTGGTAAGGAACAGCGCCAGCATCGATGCCCGCCCGATCAACGGCGCCAGGATCAATGCCGCACCGTTGTGTTGCTCAATCAATGCCACCAGCGCGGCGAACTTGAGCAATAGCACCAATCCCAGAGTAACCACTGCGATCGGCCCGCTGCGTGGGTCTTTCATGATGGTCAGGGTGCGCTCGCG
The DNA here is from genome assembly GCF_965653655.1 of Pseudomonas onubensis. Lineage (NCBI taxonomy): Bacteria > Pseudomonadati > Pseudomonadota > Gammaproteobacteria > Pseudomonadales > Pseudomonadaceae > Pseudomonas > Pseudomonas onubensis. Next base: position 12,362 of record NZ_CBFHAZ010000105.1, read on the forward strand.
GTCGCCGAAACCGCCGAGCCAGGCATCGGCGCTGTCCGCCAGGCCGTCCAGGTGCAAGCCACCGCTCAGCAATACCCACGCCGTCAGCAATAAGGCGGCATGCAGCAACAATGGCGCACCCATCAATACGCTGTTCAGCGCCCATAACAGCACGCCGAACAACAACCCGACCACGGGATAAAACAGCAGCGAACGCCCCAGCTCCTTAGGCTGCGGCATGCCCGGCAAACGAATCGGCAGGCTGCTGAGAAATTGCAGGGCAATCCAGAACGGCAGCATCGTCAGGTTCCCTCCTTCAATACGCCATCGGCAGCCACGTACAGGCTGAACAGCCCGCCATGGCCGACTTCGACATTCAATAACTGCTCGCGCGGCAAACCGCGCGCCTGCGCCAATAGCAGACGCATCACGCCACCGTGGCTGATCAGCAACACGCGCTCACCGGCATAGGCCTGATGCAAGCGTAAGATGGCGCCCAGGACACGGCGGGAAAAGTCGCTGACCGGCTCGCCCTCAGGTGGTGTGAAGCTGTAGGGGTCGGCCCAGAACAGGCCGAGCCCTTCAGCGTCGGTTTCCATCAGCGCCGCTGCGCTGTGCCCTTCCCAAGCGCCGAAGTGCAACTCCTGCAGATCTTTTTCCAAGGTCACCGGTATATCGAGGCGTGCGCCCAACTCTTGGGCGAACAGCGCGCAACGTTGCAACGGCGAGCTGATCAAGCGGTCCCAAGGCCGCTGCTCTGCCACGGCAGCGTGCATCTGCGCCCAGCCCTTGTCGGTCAGCGCATCGTCGAGGCTGCCACGCAGGCCGCCACCCAGCTCGGTCTCGCCGTGGCGCAGCAGGTCCAGGTGCAAGGTCATGCCGGGCGGTCTGCCACGGCCGCTTCGGTGAATGTCGCCATTTGCCCGTGCAGCGCACACGCCAGGCGCAGCAACGGCACCGCCAGCGCCGCACCACTGCCCTCGCCCAGGCGCAGACCGAGTTGCAGCAAGGGTTCGGCGTTGAGGTGCAGCAGGACGTGACGATGGCCCGGCTCGGCGCCACCGTGGCCGAACACCAGCCATTCGCGGCAGGCCGGGTTCAAGCGCGTGGCAACCAGTGCGGCGACGGTACAGATAAACCCGTCCACCAGCACGACGATGCCTGCTTGCGCGCAGGCCAGATAGGCACCGACCAGCGCGGCGATTTCAAACCCGCCGAGGTTGAACAGGGTGTGCAATGCGTCATCGCGCTGACTGGCATGCAGCGCCAGTGCGCGTTCGATGACTGCCACTTTGTGGCTGACGCCCTGGGCGTTCAAGCCGGTGCCCGGGCCTGTGAGGTCGCTGACCTTGCAGTCGAGCAACGCGCACGCCAAGGCACTGGCGGCGGTGGTATTACCGATGCCCATTTCGCCGCCGATAAACAGCTGGGCGCCGCTTTCCAATGCGCGACCCGCGCTGTCACGACCGGCTTGCAGTGCCAGACGGCCCTGAGCTTCGGTCATGGCCGGGCCGTTGACGAAATTGGCCGTGCCCGCGCCAATGTTCAGGTGACGCACACCGGGCAGGTTCAGCGATGGCGTCACCGTGCCGAGGTCGACCACTTCCAGCTGCGCATCCAACTGGCGCGCCAACACACTGATGGCTGCGCCGCCAGTGACGAAGTTGTGCAGCATCTGCCCGGTCACTTCCTGGGGAAACGCTGACACGCCTTCTGCGACGACGCCGTGGTCACCGGCAAAAATGGCGATCCACACCTGGTCAACCAACGGTTTGACCTGGCCTTGCAGACCGGCCAGTTGCACCGCCACCGCTTCCAATTGACCGAGCGAACCGGCCGGTTTGGTCAACTGCTGTTGGCGCGCCAGCGCTTGTTCGTGCGCCGCCGTGTCGACGGCCTTGCAGGGGTTGAGCCACCAGGTGTCAGTCATAACGCAGTACCTTTCAAAGTCAGGGGCAGGCCGGCAACCGTCAGGACAACACGCTGACACCGCTCGGCCAAGGCTTGATGCAGCCAACCGGCTTCATCCACATAGCGGCGAGTCAATTCGCCCAGCGGCACGACACCCATTCCGGTCTCGTTGCTGACAAAAATGATTTCACCTGGCAGTGCAGCCAGGGTTTGCAGCAATTGATCACGCTCCAGCGCCAGGCGCGCCGGGTCTTCGAGCATCAGCAGATTGGTGAGCCACAGGGTCAGGCAATCCACCAGCAAGCAGCGACCGACAGCGGCGTTTTCGCGCAGTACGCGGGCCAGTTCGATGGGTTCTTCAATCAGGCCCCAATGATCGGGACGCCGCTCACGGTGATGCGCGACACGTGCGCTCATCTCGCCATCCAACGGCTGGCTGGTGGCGATGTAGATGACGGGCAAGGTGCTGTCGCTGGCGAGCTTTTCGGCCAGGCGGCTCTTGCCGGAGCGGGCGCCGCCGAGGATTAGTTGATGCATGCGGTAGCACCTTGTTCGGCGGGTGGAGAGGCTGGGGTGTGCAGCAGCGAGTGGGGTGAGTCAGATAGGTATGCAGTGGCTGACCTGTCGCATTCGCGAGCAAGCCCGCTCCCACATTTGGACTGGGTGTACACCGTCAGAGCCCGCATAGCTTGCGCAACAACGCGGTATCCAGGTGGTTCTCCACCAGGTCCGCCAAACGCTCGATATCGCGCTCGCGCAAGGCGTGGTAATCCACCTCCTGTACGTCCTGCAACCCGGCCCAGCGCAACAAGGCGCTGCACGCGGCAGGGCTTTCGAACAGGCCGTGCAGGTAGGTGCCGAGGATCTGCCCGTCGGCACTCTGGGCGCCGTCACTGCGGCCATCATCCAGCTGCACGGCGGCGTTCGCCAGCGCTTCACCGCACGTCACGCCGGCGTGAATCTCATAACCACTGACCTCGGCATCTTCCAGCAACAAGCGCCCTCGCACATTACGCAGCTGCTTCTCTGCTTCCAGGGTCGTACTGAACGCCAGCAGCCCCAAACCTTCACTGGAGCCGGCCGGCCCTTCCAGCCCGAGCGGGTCATGCAGTTGCTCGCCGAGCATCTGCAAGCCGCCGCAAATCCCCAGCACTTTGCCGCCATAACGCAAGTGCCGAGCCACGGCAGTGTCCCAGCCGTTGGCGCGCAAATAGGCCAAGTCACTGCGCACGCTTTTGGAGCCCGGCAGGATAATCAGGTCGGCAGGCGGAATCGGTTGGCCCGGCCCCACAAACTGCAAATCCACCTGGGGATGCAGGCGCAGCGGGTCAAAGTCCGTGTGGTTGCTGATACGCGGCAACACCGGCACCACCACCTTGAGCACTTGGGCAGCCTTGTCGATCTGGCGCTGGTCGATGCCGTCTTCGGCTTCCAGGTGCAGGTCCATCACGTAGGGCAGCACGCCTACCACCGGCTTGCCGGTACGCGCTTCCAGCCAATCCAGGCCAGGCTGCAGCAAGGCGATATCGCCGCGAAAACGGTTGATGATAAAGCCCTTGACCCGCGCCTGTTCGGTCGGCGCAAGCAATTCCAGGGTGCCGACCAGGTGGGCGAACACCCCGCCGCGATTGATGTCGGCAATCAGCAGCACCGGGCAATCCACCGCTTCGGCAAAGCCCATATTGGCGATGTCATTGGCGCGCAGATTGATCTCCGCAGGCGACCCGGCGCCTTCCACCATCACCACCGGGTAGGCCGCGCTCAAGCGTGTGTGGGAGGCCAGCACCGCCTGCATCGCGATGGCTTTATAGTCGTGATAGGCCACGGCGTTCATGCTGGTCACGGCGCGGCCGTGAATGATGACTTGGGAGCCGGTGTCACTGTTGGGTTTGAGCAGCACCGGGTTCATGTCAGTGTGTGGCGCCAGGTTGGCGGCCTGGGCTTGCACCGCCTGGGCGCGGCCGATCTCGCCACCTTCAGCGGTCACGGCACTGTTGAGCGCCATGTTCTGCGGTTTGAACGGCGCCACTGCGATGCCCTGGCGCACCAGCCAGCGGCACAGCGCGGTCACCAGGGTACTTTTGCCCGCGTCGGAGGTGGTGCCTTGCACCATCAGCGTACTCATGTTGCTTCCTTGTAAGCGGCCAGGGCTTCGTCGAGTCGCAGCCAATCCGCCTCGGTATCGGGCAGGCCAAGGCGCAGGCTGCTGTCATGGACAAACAGGCGCAGCAGGATGCCGCGCTGGGCCATGAATTCATGCATGCGTTCGGCGTGCGGGGTGATCAGCCACTGGAACAACGCGCAGCCGCCGTAAGGTTGAAACCCGTGGCATTCGAGCAGGTCAAACAGGCGCTGCGCTGCTTCGACACAGCGCTCACGCTGGCGAACCTGCCCGGCCGTATCGCGCAGGCACACCTGGCCAAGCACGCGGGTCGGCCCGCTGACGGCCCAGGGACCCACCTGCTCGGCCAGCAGCCTGAGCAACCGGCGCTCGGCCAGCACAAAGCCCAGGCGCACACCGGCAAGGCCGAAGAACTTGCCGAACGAGCGCAATACAATCAGGCCGACATGGTGGGTGTGGCTGGCCAGGCTCAGTTGCGGCGTAACGTCCATGAACGCCTCGTCCACCACCAGCCAGCCGCCGCGCTGCGCCAGCCGCGCGTGCCAGTCCAGCAGGCGTTGCGGGCTCAGGCTCAGGCCGGTGGGGTTGTTGGGGTTGACCACCACCAGCACGTCGAGGCTGTCGAGAAAGAAGTCGACTTCCTGCTCCTGCACTTCGCGCACCACATAGCCGGCGCGGCGCCAGGCTTCGGCGTGCTCGGCATAACAAGGTGACAACACACCAACCTTGCCGGAACGACGCAGGCGCGGCAGCAGTTGAATCGCCGCCTGGGAGCCCGGCACCGGCAGCAGGTGGGCGGCGCCGTAATAGTCGCAGGCGGCCTTTTCCAGGCCGTCGTCGGTTTCGGGCAAACGCGCCCAGGCGCGCAGCGGGATCTCGGGGATCGGCCAGGGCCAGGGCGCGAGGCCGCTGGACAGGTCGAGCCAATCGGCCTCGGCAATCCCGTATTCAATCACCGCCTTACGCAGGCGCCCACCGTGCTCAAGCATACAATTGCGCCCCCGCGCAGAGGATCAACAGCCATAACCAAACGCCACGCTGCACCAGTTGCCAGCCACGGTCGATGGCGTCGGCATCGGCGGCCGGGCCTTCGCCCAACTGCGGGCGCTGATGCAGCTCGCCGTGATAAATCGCCGCGCCCCCCAGCTCGACGCCCAAGGCGCCCGCCCCGGCCGCCATCACCGGACCCGCGTTGGGACTGTCCCAGGTCGGGCCTTGGGTGCGCCAGCATCTGAGCGCCAAGCGAGTTTTGCCCAACACGGCGTAGGTCAGCGCCACCAGCCGTGCAGGAATATAGTTGAGTACATCGTCGATCCTGGCGGCTGCCCAGCCGAAGCGCTCGAAGCGTTCGTTGCGATAACCCCACATGGCATCCAGGGTGTTGCTCAGGCGGTACAACACCACGCCCGGCACACCGGCGACCACAAACCAGAACAGTGCGGCAAATACCGCGTCGCTGCCGTTCTCCAGCACGGATTCAGTGGCGGCGCGGGCGACTTCGGTGCTGTCCAGCTCGCTGGTCTGGCGGCTGACCAGATAACTCACACGTTTGCGCGCTTCATCCAGATCACCGCTGCGCAACGCCTGGGCAACCGGAATCACATGCTCACCCAGGCTGCGCATGCCGAGCGCCAGGTACAGCGCCAGAATTTCCAGGACCCAGCCGATATAGGGCGCCCAGGACAGCGCGGTGGCCAACAGCGTCAGCGGCACCACGGCGATAAACCATGCGGTCACGCCGTGGCTGCGCCAGCCACGGCCACCGGTGTTGAAACGTTGCTCGATGCGCCCGGCGAAATTGCCGAACGCCACCAGCGGATGCCAGCGCCTGGGTTCGCCCAGCAGCGCATCCAGCGCCACCGCAGCGACACACAGCAAGGCCACACTCATTGACTCACTCCCCACACATTCTCATACAACATGTCACTCAGCGGCCGTGGTTCGGTCCAGCCTTCGAGTTGCAACATCGGTGCCGGATAGAACTCGGCCACCGGGCCCAGGCACAACACGGCCAGGGGTTTGGCGCCGGGCGGCAGGCCCAGCAGGTCGGCCAGCGCCCGTGGCTCGAACATCGAGACCCAGCCCATGCCGATGCCCTCGACACGGGCGGCCAGCCAGAGGTTCTGGATCGCACAGGACAACGACGCCATGTCCATCTCCGGCAAGGTGCGCCGACCAAAGATGTGGCGCTCGCGATCGTCCATCAGCGCGGCCACCAAGACTTCGGCGCAGTCGTGGATACCTTCGACCTTGAGCTTCATGAACTCATCAGAGCGCTCGCCCAAGGCTTCGGCGGTGCGCACGCGTTCCTGTTCCACCAACTGCTGGATTTTTCCACGCAGTTGACGGTCGCTGATGCGGATAAACCGCCAGGGCTGCATCAGGCCGACGCTGGGCGCCTGGTGAGCGGCCTGGAGCAGGCGGTGCAGCAATTCGGGCGCGACCGTGCCGCCGGTGAAGTGGCGCATGTCGCGGCGTTCGGCAATGGCGCGGTAGACGGCGTCGCGGTCGGCTTGGGGGTATTGGTTGTCCGTCATGGCCTCTTCGCGAGCAAGCCCGCTCCCACATTTGGAATGCATTCTCCTGTGGGAGCGGGCTTGCTCGCGAAGGCGTTGCTCATGACAGGCGCAAAGAGTGCAGCCACCGCCGTTGGGTTAGACGGAAAATAAAAGTGCACATAAGAAGCCGTCATCCGCCCCTGCCGATACACCGCCTCCGCCCCGCGCCCGCCATTGGGGCTCAGGCCACGGGCAATCGGCTGCCATTCGGTGCTGGTCAGCGAATGATGATAGGTGTGACCGCGCAGCACACCTTCGGGCAACTCGACACTTTGCAGGGCCAGGGCCGCAAGTTTCTTTTGCATGACCGCATCGCCTTGCAGCAGGCCGACCAGTTCGGCACGGGTGCCGTGCACATCGGTGAGCGAATCCAGCAGGTAGAGCATGCCGCCACATTCCGCCAGCAGCGGTTTGCCTGCCGCATGATGGGCACGGATAGCCTCAAGCATCGGGGTGTTTTCGGACAGTGCCTGGTGATGCAATTCGGGGTAGCCGCCGGGCAGGTAGAGGCTGTCGGCGTCGGGCAATTGGTGATCGTGAATCGGCGAAAAAAACTTCAGCTCTGCGCCCATTGCCCGCAACAGGTCAAGACTGGCGCCGTAGGTAAAGGCGAAGGCTTCATCACGGGCCACCGCGATGCGCACACCGGCGAGCAGCGGCTCGGCTTCAATCACTTGCGGCGCGGCAAAGGTCACCGGTGGCGGCAGCGCGACTTCGCAACTGCTGCCCAGGGCTTGGGCGGCAGCGTCAAGGCGCACGTCGAGGTCATTGAGTTCACTGGCTTGCACCAGCCCCAAGTGCCGGCTCGGCAACTCAATACCGGTCTCACGGGACAACGCGCCATACCAGCGCAGGCCTTCAGTGAGGCTGCCTTCGAGCAGTTGCGCGTGACGCAAGGTGCCGACTCGATTGGCCAGCACGCCGGCGAACGGCAGGTCCGGCTGATAACGCGCCAGGCCCAGGGCCAACGCGCCGAAGGTCTGGGCCATGGCGGTGCCGTCGATCACGCCGAGCACCGGCACACCAAAGTGCCGCGCCAGGTCGGCGCTTGACGGTGTGCCGTCAAACAGCCCCATTACGCCTTCGATAAGAATAAGGTCAGCTTCGCCGGCTGCTTCCCACAGCAAGCGGCGGCTTTCCTGCTCACCGACCATCCACATGTCCAACTGATACACCGGCGCACCGCTGGCACGCTCGTGGATCATCGGGTCGAGAAAGTCCGGCCCGCATTTGAACACGCGCACCTTGCGCCCCAGGTTGCGGTGCAAGCGGGCGAGCGCGGCGGTGACGGTGGTTTTGCCCTGGCCGGACGCCGGAGCGGCGATCAATACGGCTGGGCAATGACGGGGCTGATTCAAAGTTCGACGCCCTTCTGTGCCTTGATACCGGCCTGGAACGCGTGTTTGAGCATGCCCATTTCGGTGACGGTGTCGCCCATTTCGATCAGTTCAGGCTTGGCGCCACGGCCGGTGACCACCACGTGCTGCATCGGCGGGCGAGCTTGCAGGTCACTGAGAACCTGGTCCAGATCGAGGTAGCCGTGCTTGAGGGCGATGTTCAGCTCGTCCAGCACCACCAGGCCGATGGACGGGTCTTGCAGCAATTGGCGGGAAACCGCCCAGGCAGCTTCGGCGGCGGCGATGTCGCGCTGGCGGTCCTGGGTTTCCCAGGTGAAGCCTTCGCCCATCACATGGAAGCGCACTTGCTCGGGGAAGCGCCGGAAGAACAGTTCCTCGCCGGTGCTGTTGCGCCCCTTGATGAACTGCACCACGCCGCACTGCATGCCGTGGCCCATGGCGCGGGCGAGCATGCCGAACGCCGAGCTGCTTTTGCCTTTACCGTTACCGGTCAGCACCAGCAGCAGGCCGCATTCGTTGGGGGAATTGGCGATACGCTCGTCGATCACGGCTTTTTTGCGCAGCATGCGCGCCAGGTGGCGTTCGTCGCGGTCGGGGGAATCAGTCATGGCAGCTCTCCGTTGGGGCTGGACAAAAACGGCGGGCAGGAAAAAGAAAAAACAGACAGCCAAGCATCGCCCACCGTGATGCTGTTGGATGATCCAGGCCGGTCTCCGGGCTCATGAGTGGCGCTCTGCTTAGCGCGAGCAGGCCAACGGTGCGCCTTCCCATATCACGCGGATACAGTGGCAAAAAGCACCGTTTTCACTCATTTACCGTTGCGGGGGCAGCGCCGGAATTGCGGCTGCGCTGTGTATAAGCGCGCTCACTCACCGGCTTCCCTGTTTCACTCTGTCGGCACATGGGCCACAGAGCACCTGGAACAAGCGGCGAAGGTTAGTGGGTTGGGGGTGGAGCGTCAATTAAAGCTGGCCTTGCACTTGAACCATCCGACTGCCGCGCTTCTCTACCTTTACAGGTATTAAGGAGAAAACCATGCACAAAACCAGACTCGCCTTACTGATCATGCTCGCTGGCACCCTCGCCGCCTGCGGTGAAAGCTCTACCTTGCAGGTCTCGGACGGCACCGGGCCATCGCCCAAATTGCCGGAGCCGAACAAAACCCTGATCCCCACCGTCAACATTGCCCCGGCGATCGGCTGGCCGGAAGGCGCCAAGCCGACAGCCGCCGCCGGCACTCAAGTGGCGGCGTTTGCCGAAGGCCTGGATCACCCGCGCTGGCTCTACGTGTTGCCCAATGGTGATGTGTTGGTCGCCGAAACCAATTCGCCACCCAAGCCGGATGACGCCACCGGCATTCGCGGCTGGGTGATGGAGAAAGTCATGGGCCGCGCTGGCGCGGGCGTGCCAAGCCCGAACCGCATCACACTGCTGCGCGACGCCGACCATGATGGTGTAGCCGAGACGCGCACGGTATTTCTGGAGAACCTCAACTCGCCGTTTGGCATGACGCTGGTGGGTAACGACCTGTACGTCGCCGACTCGGACAAGCTGCTGCGCTTCCCTTATCAGCCGGGCGAAACCGCGATCAAGGCAGCCGGCACCAAGGTGGTCGACCTGCCGGGTGGCAGCATCAACCACCACTGGACCAAAAACGTGGTGGCCAGCAAGGACGGCAGCAAGTTGTATGTGAGTGTCGGCTCCAACAGCAACGTCGGTGAGAACGGCCTGGCGGCGGAGGTAGGCCGCGCGGCGATCTGGGAGGTCGACCGCGCCACGGGCCAACACCGGATTTTCGCTTCCGGCCTGCGCAACCCCAATGGCATGGCCTGGGAACCGCAGAGCGGCAAGCTGTGGACGGCGGTCAACGAGCGCGATGAGATCGGCAGCGACCTGGTGCCGGATTACATCACCTCGGTCAAGGATGGCGCGTTTTATGGCTGGCCCTTCAGTTACTACGGCCAGCATGTGGACGTACGCGTCTCACCGCAAAACCTCGACCTGGTCGCCAAAGCCATCGCCCCGGACTATGCCGTTGGACCGCATACCGCTTCCCTGGGGCTGACGTTTGCCGAGGGCAGCAAACTCCCGGCGCAGTTCAGCAACGGCGCATTTATTGGCCAGCATGGTTCGTGGAACCGCAAACCGCACAGTGGCTACAAGGTGATCTTCGTGCCGTTCGAGGGTGGGCAACCCAAGGGGCAGCCGGTGGACGTGCTGACCGGGTTCCTCAATAAAGACGAGAAAGCCATGGGCCGGCCGGTGGGCGTGGTAATTGATCAGCAAGGGGATTTGCTGGTGGCCGATGATGTGGGGAATAAGGTGTGGAGGGTGTCGGCGGTTAAGTAGCCGATCTTGAGTCTGCCCCAGACAAAATGTGGGAGCGGGCTTGCTCGCGAAGGCGGTGGATCAGCCAACGAATCTGTTGACT
>NZ_CBFHAZ010000106.1:0-22193 GCF_965653655.1 Pseudomonas onubensis
GTCACTGAACGTGCTTCTGACACACCGCATTCGCGAGCAAGCCCGCTCCCACCCTGATTGGGTTTTCAAATCCCCCAAAAAAAGAGACCCGAAGGTCTCTTTTTTTACACAGTTTCCAGCTTACAGACTGGAAATCCGCGCATGTTGTTCGGCCAGCTTGCCCAAAGCCTGTTCAGCCTCGGCCAACTTGGCGCGTTCTTTGTCGATGACTTCAGCTGGCGCCTTGTCGACAAACGCCGCGTTGGACAGCTTGCCGCCCACCCGCTGCACTTCGCCCTGCAGACGCGCGATTTCTTTGTCGAGGCGGGCCAGCTCTGCGCCCTTGTCGATCAAGCCGGCCATCGGCACCAGCACTTCCATCTCACCAACCAGTGCGGTCGCAGACAGCGGCGCATCTTCGCCGGCAGCCAATACTGTGATCGACTCCAGCTTCGCCAGCTTCTTGAGCAGTGCATCGTTCTCGCTGAGGCGACGCTGATCCTCGCTGCTGGCGTTCTTCACAAACACTGCCAATGGCTTGCCCGGCCCGATGTTCATTTCGGCACGGATGTTACGCGTGCCCATCATCAGGGTCTTGAGCCATTCGATATCGCTTTCGGCCGCCTCATCAATGCGCGCTTCATTGGCCACCGGCCAGGGTTGCAGCATGATGGTCTTGCCTTCGATACCGGCCAGCGGTGCGATGCGCTGCCAGATTTCCTCGGTGATAAATGGCATGAAAGGATGCGCCAGGCGCAGTGCCACTTCCAGTACGCGCACCAGGGTACGGCGTGTGCCCCGTTGGCGCTCGATCGGCGAGTTTTCGTCCCACAGCACGGGCTTGGACAGTTCCAGGTACCAGTCGCAATACTGGTTCCAGATAAACTCGTACAAGGCCTGTGCGGCCAGGTCGAAACGGAACTGGTCGAGTTGGCGAGTCACTTCGGCTTCGGTGCGCTGCAGCTGCGAGATGATCCAGCGATCAGCCAGGCTCAGTTCGACGGCTTCGCCGTTCTGGCCGCAGTCTTCACCTTTATCCAGCACGTAGCGCGCGGCGTTCCAGATCTTGTTGCAGAAGTTGCGATAGCCTTCGACGCGGCCCATGTCGAACTTGATGTCGCGACCGGTAGACGCCAACGAGCAGAAGGTGAAACGCAGGGCGTCGGTGCCGTAGCTGGCAATGCCATCGGCGAATTCGTCGCGGGTCTGCTTCTCGATCTTCTTCGCCAGTTTCGGCTGCATCAGGCCCGAGGTGCGTTTCTGCACCAGGGTTTCCAGGTCGATGCCGTCGATGATGTCCAGCGGGTCCAAGACGTTGCCCTTGGACTTGGACATCTTCTGGCCCTGGCCATCACGCACCAGGCCGTGCACGTACACGGTCTTGAACGGTACTTGCGGCGTGCCGTCTTCGTTCTTCACCAAGTGCATGGTGAGCATGATCATCCGGGCAACCCAGAAGAAAATGATATCGAAGCCGGTGACCAGCACGTCGGTGGAGTGGAATTTTTTCAGGAATTCGGTCTGTTGCGGCCAGCCCAGGGTCGAGAAGGTCCACAGGCCCGAGCTGAACCAAGTGTCGAGTACGTCGTTGTCCTGTTGCAGGGCGATGTCTGCGCCGAGGTTGTGCTTGGCACGCACTTCGGCTTCGTCGCGGCCTACATAGACCTTGCCCGACTCGTCGTACCAGGCCGGAATGCGATGGCCCCACCACAGTTGGCGGCTGATGCACCAATCCTGGATGTCACGCATCCACGAGAAGTACATGTTTTCGTACTGTTTAGGCACGAACTGGATGCGGCCGTCTTCCACGGCAGCAATCGCAGGCTCGGCCAATGGTTTGGTGGACACGTACCACTGGTCGGTCAGCCACGGCTCGATCACGGTGCCGGAACGGTCGCCCTTCGGCACTTTCAGGCCGTGGTCGTCGACGCTGACCAGCAGGCCGATGGCATCGAAGGCGGCCACGATCTGCTTGCGAGCTTCAAAACGGTCGAGGCCGGCATATTCAGCCGGGATCTTGCCGTCGATGCTGTCGTTCAGCGTGCCGTCCAGGTTGAACACCTGGCAGGCCGGCAACACGGCGGCATTTTTGTCGAAGATGTTCAGCAGCGGCAAGTTGTGGCGCTTGCCGACTTCGTAGTCGTTGAAATCGTGGGCCGGGGTGATTTTCACGCAGCCGGTGCCGAATTCAGGGTCGCAGTAGTCGTCCGCGATGATCGGGATACGACGGCCAACCAATGGCAGCTCGACAAACTTGCCGATCAGCGCCTGGTAGCGCTCGTCGTTCGGGTTAACCGCCACGGCGGCGTCACCGAGCATGGTTTCCGGACGCGTGGTGGCGACGATCAGGTAGTCGTTGCCCTCAGCAGTCTTGGCGCCATCGGCCAGCGGGTACTTGAGATTCCAGAGGAAGCCTTTCTCGTCGTGGTTTTCCACTTCGAGGTCGGAAATTGCCGTGTGCAACTTGGTGTCCCAGTTGACCAGGCGCTTGCCGCGGTAGATCAGGCCGTCTTCGTGCAGGCGCACGAAGGCTTCTTTCACCGATTCCGACAGGCCGTCGTCCATGGTGAAGCGCTCGCGGCTCCAGTCCACGGACGAACCCAGGCGACGGATCTGACGGCTGATATTGCCGCCGGACTGATCCTTCCATTCCCAGATCTTTTCCAGGAATTTCTCGCGGCCCAGGTCGTGACGGTTCTGGCCGGTGGCTTCGAGCTGGCGTTCCACCAGCATTTGCGTGGCGATACCGGCGTGGTCGGTACCCGGTTGCCACAGGGTATTACGGCCCTGCATGCGGCGGAAACGGATCAACGCATCCATGATCGCATTGTTGAAGCCATGGCCCATGTGCAGGCTGCCAGTGACGTTCGGTGGCGGAATCATGATGGTGTAGGACTCGCCGGCACCTTGTGGGGCGAAGTAATTCTCGGACTCCCAGGTGTTGTACCAGGAAGTTTCAATGGCGTGCGGCTGGTAGGTCTTATCCATGCGCGGCGGGACCCTAGTTGGCATTTATTCAGGAAAGCCGACAAGTATAACGGGGGATAAGGCGCAGGGCGAGGCGAAGACGGGCTAGAGATGTACGTTGAGCAAATGCGGGAGCAGGCAAGCCAGCTCCCCACAGGGATCTATGCAGGGCTCAGGACTGGTATTGGCTTAATAGCCGCTCCATCCGCGCATCCATCCGCCGTTTGATCTCGGCTTCAATATGCGGTGCAAAGTCGTCGATTACATCCTGCATGATCAGTTGCGCGGCGGCACGCAGTTCATTGTCCAGATGCAGCAGCAACGCGTCTGGGGCTTTTTCTGCGGCGGGTGCCGGTTCTACAGTGGGGGTTGGTGTTGCGGGCTCAGGTGCGGCAGGTTTGCCACCGACCATGTCGAACAACAGCGGAATCTGTACCTCGCCCTCGACCGATTCGGTCAGCAGCGGCGGTTGCAATTCATCATCACCGAGCAATTGACGGATCGACTCCAGGTCGTCCAGCAAGTGGTCGTCTTTTTTTAGCGGGTTTGGAGTGTCCATCGTGTGCTCAAAGTCGTTGTAGCCGGTGATCTTGCAGAGGATAGCCCTGTTCGCGGTAGAAACGGAAACTCTCCCGCGCGGCCTGACGAATAGCCGGGTCTTCGACCACCACTTCCGCCACGCGGGCAAAAGCCTTGGCAAAGGCCGGTACTTTCAGGTCCAGGTTAACCAGCAAGTCATGATGATCACCGCAGCTGTCGCCCAAACCCAGCACAATCAAGCCTTCGGGTTCGGACTCGGCAGGGCCGTGGGGCACGAAGCTTTCGCCCTTGAAACGCCAAAGGCGGGCGTCAAGGTCTTCACGCTGGGCGGCATCGCTGCAATGCAGATAGATGCGGTGGCCCATGCGCCAGGCTTTTTCGGTGAGTTTGCAGGCAAAGTCCAGGCGCGCAGAGGGATCGGCGCTGGGCAATATATAGAAGTCGACTTGGGTCATTGCGGTTCCTGAGACCGGGGCGCCATGCAGGCCGCCCCGGAATCTTCAGTTTCAGGCTTTGGCGCGATCCAGCAGGTACTGGGTCAACAGAGGAACCGGACGGCCACTGGCGCCCTTGTCCTTGCCGCCACTGGTCCAGGCCGTACCGGCGATGTCCAGGTGCGCCCAATTGAAGTTTTTGGCAAAGCGCGACAGGAAGCAGGCAGCGGTGATGGTGCCGGCTTTAGGGCCGCCGATGTTGGCGATGTCGGCGAACGGGCTGTCCAGTTGTTCCTGGTACTCGTCGAACAGCGGCAGTTGCCAGGCACGGTCGTCGGCAGCCTTGCCGGCGCTGAGCAGTTGCTCGATCAACTCGTCGTTGTTACCCAGCAGGCCCGAAGTGTGAGCGCCCAGGGCGACCACGCAGGCACCGGTCAGGGTGGCAATGTCGATCACGGCCTGTGGCTTGAAGCGTTCGGCGTAGGTGAGGGCATCGCATAGCACCAGACGGCCTTCGGCGTCGGTGTTGAGGATCTCGACAGTCTGGCCGCTCATGGTCGTAACGATGTCGCCCGGGCGTGCAGCACCACCGCTCGGCATGTTCTCGGCGCAAGCCAGGATGCACACCAGGTTGATTGGCAGCTTGAGTTCCAGCACGGCACGCAGGGTGCCGAACACGCTGGCGGCGCCGCCCATGTCGTATTTCATTTCGTCCATGCCGGCACCCGGCTTGAGGCTGATGCCGCCGGTGTCGAAGGTGATGCCTTTGCCGACCAGCGCGTAAGGCTTCTCGGACTTCTTGCCGCCGTTGTATTGCATCACGATCAGGCGTGGCGGCTGGTCGCTGCCCTGGCCCACGGCATAGAACGAGCCCATGCCCAGTTCCTTGATCTTCTTCTCGTCCAGCACTTCAACCTTCAGGCCCTTGAACTCCTTGCCCAGCGCCTTGGCTTGTTCGCCCAGGTAGGTTGGGTGGCAGATGTTCGGCGGCAGGTTGCCCAGGTCGCGGGTAAACGACATGCCGTTGGCGATGGCAGTGGCGTGGGTGACGGCGCGCTCGACTTCAGCCTGGGCGGCCTTGATGGTCAGCAGGGTGATTTTCTTGATGGCGCGCGGTTCGGCCTTCTGGCTCTTGAACTGGTCGAACACGTAACCGCCGTCCACCAGGCTTTCGGCCAGCAGGCGGGTCTTGCCGTAGCTGTCGCGGCCTTTTACGACGATTTCATCGAGGGCCAGTGCCGCATCGGTACCGCCCAGGCCTTTAAGGGTGGCGAGGATACCGCTGATGATCTTGCGGAACGGGCGGTCGCCCAGTTCGGCGTCCTTGCCCACGCCCACCAGCAATACGCGGTCGGCTTTAAGGTTGGGCAGGCTTTGCAGCAGCAGGCTTTGGCCGACTTTGCCGGCCAGGTCGCCGCGCTTGAGGACCGCGCTGATGGCGCCGCCGCTCAATTCATCCAGTTGCTTGGCGGCGACGCCGAGCTTGCGCCCTTCGCCGACGGCGACCACGAGGGTGGCGGTTTTCAACGTTTCGGGGCTAACGCTTTTTACAACCAATTCCATTTTCGGGTCCCTTATTTAAGGTCTGTGAGCCTGGCGTCTGTACGCAGGCTTTGATGCTCGGCAGCTTTGTAAACCGCCCGCGACAAAGGCCGCAGTTTGAACCTCGCCAGAGCAGCCTGACAACCCTTGCAGCACGCTTTGTGCACGCGCATGAGCAAGCACCGTGACAGGCGCGGCCAATCACAGGATAATGCGCAATCTTTTTTGCCGGCCCGTGCATGCGGGTCGACTCGGTATGCTTGCTTGTTTGGCCGCCTTAGCCTGACAACCCTGGAGTGTCTGGTTTGATCGTCTTCCGTTATCTGTCCCGCGAAGTCCTGTTGACCCTGAGTGCCGTGAGTGCGGTATTGCTGGTCATCACCATGAGTGGTCGTTTCGTCAAATTCCTCGCCCAGGCGGCCTCGGGCGCCCTGGATCCGGGCTCGTTGTTCCTGATCATGGGCTTTCGCCTGCCGGGTTTCCTGCAGTTGATCCTGCCCCTTGGCCTGTTTCTCGGTATTCTGCTGGCCTATGGCCGGCTTTACCTTGAAAGCGAAATGACCGTGCTCTCGGCCACCGGCATGAGCCAGCAGCGTCTGCTGGCCATGACCATGGTGCCGGCCACCGGCGTTGCGCTGGTGGTGGCCTGGTTGAGCATGAGCCTGGCGCCTCAGGGCGCCATGCAGTTCCAGTTGCTGCTGAACAAGCAGGACGCGATGACCGAGTTCGATACCCTGGAGCCCGGGCGCTTCCAGGCGCTCAACGACGGCACGCGGGTCACCTATACGGAAACCATGACCGACGACCGCTCTAACCTGGGCGGCGTGTTCATCTCGCAGAAAAACCTCGGCCTGAACCAGAAAGACCGGGGTATTTCGATTCTGGTAGCCAATAGCGGCCGCCAGGAAATACGTGCTGACGGCAACCGCTACCTGATCCTGGAGAATGGCTATCGCTACGACGGCAGCCCAGGCCTGGCGGAATATCGGGCGGTCAAATACGACACTTATGGCGTAATGCTGGCTAAGCCTGACATCAGTGAAGAGGTCACCGACCGCGACGCACTGCCGACGCTATCGCTGATCGGCAATCCCGAGCTGCGCTCCGTTGCCGAGCTGCAATGGCGAATCTCCCTGCCGCTGCTGGTGTTTATCGTGACCTTGATGGCCGTGCCGCTGTCACGCGTCAACCCGCGCCAGGGCCGCTTCCTCAAGCTGTTGCCGGCAATCCTTTTGTACATGGCCTACCTGACCATCCTGATTTCCGCCCGTGGCTCCCTGGAGAAGGGCAAGCTGTCGCCAACCCTGGGCCTGTGGTGGGTACACGGGATCTTCCTGGTGATCGGCCTGGGGCTGCTCTACTGGGAACCTATCCGTTTGAAAATGAAGAGCCGTCGTGGCCTGAAGGAGTTGGCTCGTGGCTAAGCTCGACCGCTACATTGGTAGCAGCGTACTGATCGCCATCCTGGCGGTATTGGGCATCATTCTTGGCCTGGCTTGCCTGTTTGCCTTTATTGATGAAGTGGGCAACGTCACCGACACTTATACGGTTACCAACGTATTGAGCTACGTGGCGCTGACCGCACCGCGTCGTCTCTACGACATGATGCCGATGGCGGCACTGATCGGCTGCCTTATTGGCCTGGGCAGCCTGGCCAGCAGCAGCGAACTGACCATCATGCGCGCAGCCGGCGTTTCCATCGGCCGCATCGTCTGGGCGGTCATGAAACCCATGCTGTTGCTGATGGCGTGCAGTGTGTTGATCGGCGAGTACGTAGCGCCACCGACCGAAGCCACGGCCCAGGCCAATCGCGCCCTGGCCCAGGGTTCGGGGGATGCGCAGAGCGCCAGGCATGGCCTGTGGCACCGCCAGGGTGATGAGTTTATCCACATCAACGCCGTGCAGCCGGGCGGTTTGTTGGTGGGTGTGACGCGTTATACCTTCGACAAAGAGCGGCATATGCTGAGCTCCAGTTTCTCCAGGCGCGCGCAGTACGACGAGGGGAAATGGGAGCTGTACGACGTCACCACGACGTATTTCCGTAATGTGGGGCAGGGCATCAAGGCCTACACCGAAGTGATCAATGTGCCGTCTGAACAGTGGGACATTGCCCTGAAGCCGGAACTGCTCAATACCGTGGTGATGATCCCGGAAAGCCTGCCGATCTCCGGTTTGTGGAGTTATATCCACTACCTCAAGGATCAGGGCCTGAACAACGGCCGTTACTGGTTGGCATTTTGGGTCAAGGTGTTGCAGCCGCTGGTCACCGCCGCACTGGTGTTGATGGCTATTTCGTTCATCTTCGGTCCGCTGCGTTCGGTAACGCTCGGCCAGCGGGTGTTTACCGGCGTGCTGGTGGGCTTTACCTTCCGCATCGCCCAGGACCTGCTTGGGCCGTCGAGCCTGGTATTCGGGTTCTCGCCGCTGTTTGCGGTGCTGGTGCCGACGGCTATTTGTGCCGTGGCCGGGTTCTGGCTGTTGCGTCGGGCCGGTTGATACTGCGCTTATGCACAAAAAATGCCCCGCTCCTGTGAGCGGGGCATTTTTGTTCTGGTCAGCAAAGATGACGCCCGGCCCGAGCATCAGGTACAATTCCCGGCTATTTTTCAGCGGGCAATCTGCCTGCAGCCTTTTTGAGTGTTGATCCGTGAGTGATTTGAGTCATATCCGCAATTTCTCCATCATCGCCCACATTGACCATGGTAAGTCGACGCTGGCCGATCGATTCATCCAGATGTGCGGCGGCCTTGCCGAGCGTGAAATGGAAGCCCAGGTCCTGGACTCCATGGACCTCGAGCGCGAGCGCGGCATCACCATCAAGGCCCACAGCGTTACCCTGTACTACACCGCAAAAGACGGTATCAAGTACCAGCTGAACTTCATTGACACCCCCGGCCACGTTGACTTCACCTACGAAGTCAGCCGCTCGCTGGCCGCCTGTGAAGGCGCCTTGCTGGTGGTCGATGCCGGCCAGGGCGTTGAAGCTCAGTCCGTAGCCAACTGCTACACCGCGATCGAGCAGGGCCTTGAGGTCATGCCGGTACTGAACAAGATCGACTTGCCGCAGGCCGATCCTGACCGCGTTAAGGAAGAAATCGAAAAAATCATCGGCATTGACGCCACCGACGCCGTCGAGTGCAGCGCCAAGACCGGCCTGGGCGTTGACGAAGTGCTCGAGCGCCTGGTCAAGACCATTCCTGCGCCGACCGGCAACTACGAAGATCCGCTGCAAGCGTTGATCATCGACTCCTGGTTCGACAACTACCTGGGCGTTGTTTCCCTGGTACGCGTACGCCACGGCCGTGTGAAGAAGGGCGACAAGATCCTGGTCAAATCCACCGGCAAGATCCACCTGGTGGACAGCGTCGGTGTATTTAACCCGAAACACACTGCTACCACCGACCTCAAGGCCGGTGAAGTAGGCTTCATCATCGCCGGTATCAAGGACATTCACGGTGCGCCAGTGGGTGACACCCTGACCTTGAGTTCCACCCCTGACGTCGACGTGCTGCCGGGTTTCAAACGCATCCAGCCGCAGGTTTACGCCGGGCTGTTCCCGGTCAGCTCCGATGACTTCGAAGATTTCCGCGAAGCGCTGCAAAAGCTCACCCTCAACGACTCGTCGTTGCAGTACACCCCGGAAAGCTCCGACGCCCTGGGCTTCGGCTTCCGTTGCGGGTTCCTGGGCATGCTGCACATGGAGATCATCCAGGAGCGCCTGGAGCGCGAATACGACCTGGACCTGATCACCACGGCGCCAACGGTTATTTTTGAGCTGGCGCTGAAAACCGGTGAAACGATTTACGTCGACAACCCGTCCAAGCTTCCGGATCTGTCCACTATCGAAGACATGCGCGAGCCGATCGTGCGGGCCAATATCCTGGTTCCGCAAGAGCACTTGGGCAACGTTATTACCCTGTGTATCGAAAAACGTGGCGTGCAGCACGACATGTTGTTCCTTGGTACCCAGGTGCAAGTGACCTACGATTTGCCGATGAACGAAGTGGTTTTGGACTTCTTCGACCGTCTCAAATCCACCAGTCGCGGCTATGCTTCGCTGGATTACCATTTCGACCGTTACCAATCGGCTAATCTGGTGAAACTGGATGTGTTGATCAACGGCGACAAGGTGGATGCACTGGCACTGATCGTGCACAAGGACAACGCGCACTACAAAGGTCGCCAGTTGACCGAAAAGATGAAAGAACTGATTCCGCGCCAGATGTTCGACGTCGCGATCCAGGCCGCCATTGGCGGGCAGATCATTGCTCGGACCTCCGTCAAGGCACTCAGAAAGAACGTACTGGCCAAATGCTACGGCGGTGACGTAAGCCGTAAGCGCAAGCTGCTTGAGAAGCAAAAGGCCGGTAAAAAACGCATGAAGCAAGTGGGCAACGTGGAAATTCCACAAGAAGCCTTCCTTGCAGTGCTCAGGTTGGATAGTTAGGTCCTATGTCACTAAATTTCCCGCTGTTGCTGGTCATCGCCGTTGCCGTTTGCGGTCTCCTGGCGTTGCTCGATCTGGTGTTCTTCGCCCCGCGTCGGCGGGCGGCTATCGCCTCGTATCAGGGCAGCGTCAGCCAGCCCGATGCGGTGGCGATCGAGAAACTGAACAAAGAGCCTTTGCTGGTTGAATACGGCAAGTCGTTCTTCCCGGTGTTGTTCATCGTGCTGGTGCTGCGTTCGTTCCTGGTGGAGCCGTTTCAGATCCCTTCGGGCTCGATGAAACCCACCCTGGACGTGGGCGACTTCATCCTGGTGAACAAGTTTTCCTACGGGATCCGCCTGCCGGTGCTCGACAAGAAAGTCATTCCGGTCGGTGACCCGCAGCGCGGCGATGTGATGGTGTTCCGCTACCCAAGCGACCCGAATGTCAACTACATCAAGCGTGTCGTAGGCCTGCCGGGCGACGTGATTCGCTACACCAGCGACAAGCGCCTGTTCGTCAATGGTGAGTCGGTTGCCGAGAAGTTGATCGGCACCGAGCCGAACACCCTGGGCAGCGCTGAGCTGTATCAGGAAAAACTCGGCGCAGTAGAGCACCAGATCCGCAAGGAAATGAGCCGCTACCGCTCGCCGCCCGACACGGAATGGAAAGTGCCGGCCGGGCACTACTTCATGATGGGCGACAACCGCGACAACTCCAACGACAGCCGGTATTGGGATGACCCTAATATTCCCAAGGACCTGCTGGGCATGGTTCCCGACGAGAACATTGTCGGCAAGGCCTTTGCGGTCTGGATGAGCTGGCCGGAACCCAAGCTCAGCCACCTGCCGAACTTCTCGCGGGTCGGGCTGATCAAGTAATACAGGCGGCGCTGTGAACACAGCGCCGAATGCTTTTCTGGGGTTGGGACAATCATTGGCCCAACCCCTTGCTGTACCAATCAGGATTTGAATTTGAACACTGCGTCAATCGTCGATGGCCGCCGGTGCCACCAAACAGATATGGGTAAACCGTGAGCGTTTCTCTAAGCCGTCTCGAGCGCCAGCTCGGCTACACCTTCAAGGACCAGGAATTGATGGTCCTTGCCCTCACACACCGCAGCTTTGCAGGGCGCAATAACGAGCGCCTGGAATTCCTCGGTGATGCCATCCTCAACTTTGCCGCCGGTGAGGCGCTGTTCGAGCGTTTCCCGCAAGCGCGCGAAGGTCAGCTGTCACGCCTGCGTGCGCGCCTGGTCAAGGGTGAGACCCTGGCCGTGCTGGCCCGTGGTTTCGGCCTGGGCGAATACCTGCGCCTGGGTTCCGGTGAACTGAAAAGCGGTGGTTTCCGCCGCGAGTCGATCCTGGCCGACGCCCTCGAAGCGTTGATCGGTGCGATCTACCTCGATGCAGGCATGGAGACCGCCAAGGAGCGTGTAGTCGCCTGGCTGGCTTCGGAGATCGAGAGCCTGACGCTGGTCGACACCAATAAAGATCCCAAGACCCGCCTGCAGGAATACCTGCAGTCGCGTGGTTGCGAACTGCCACGTTACGAAGTGGTGGATATCCAGGGTGAACCCCATTGCCGCGTGTTCTTCGTGGAATGTGAAATCACCTTATTGAATGAAAAAAGCCGAGGTCAGGGTGTGAGCCGTCGTATTGCCGAACAGGTAGCGGCCGCTGCAGCACTGATTGCCCTGGGCGTGGAGAATGGCCATGACTGATTCAACCGCAACACGCTGTGGCTATGTTGCCATCGTCGGCCGCCCGAACGTGGGCAAGTCCACGCTGCTGAACCACATCCTCGGCCAGAAGCTGGCAATT
Organism: Pseudomonas onubensis; assembly: GCF_965653655.1. Taxonomy (NCBI): domain Bacteria; kingdom Pseudomonadati; phylum Pseudomonadota; class Gammaproteobacteria; order Pseudomonadales; family Pseudomonadaceae; genus Pseudomonas; species Pseudomonas onubensis. Next base: position 11,712 of record NZ_CBFHAZ010000106.1, read on the forward strand.
ACATCGCGCAAGCCGCAGACCACCCGCCACAACATGCTGGGCATCAAGACCGAAGGCAACGTGCAAGCGGTCTACGTCGACACCCCAGGCATGCACAAAGGTGGCGAGAAGGCGCTGAACCGCTACATGAACAAGACTGCTTCAGCGGCGTTGAAAGACGTCGACGTGGTGATCTTCGTGGTCGACCGCACCAAGTGGACCGACGAAGACCAGATGGTTCTGGAGCGTGTGCAGTACGTCACCGGCCCGTTGATCGTCGCGCTGAACAAGACCGACCGCATCGAAGACAAAGCCGAGCTGATGCCGCACCTGAGCTGGCTGCAGGAACAACTGCCGAACGCGCAGATCATCCCGATTTCGGCCCAGCACGGCCACAATCTTGACGCTCTGGAGCGTGTGATCGCCCAGCACCTGCCGGAGAACGAGCACTTCTTCCCGGAAGACCAGATCACCGACCGCAGCAGCCGTTTCCTTGCCGCCGAACTGGTGCGCGAAAAAATCATGCGCCAGATGGGTGCCGAGCTGCCGTACCAGATCACCGTCGAAATCGAAGAGTTCAAGCAGCAGGGCAAGACCCTGCATATCCATGCGCTGATCCTCGTCGAACGTGATGGCCAGAAGAAAATCATCATTGGCGACAAGGGCGAGCGCATCAAGCGCATCGGCACCGAAGCGCGCAAGGACATGGAATTGCTGTTTGATTCCAAGATCATGCTTAACCTGTGGGTGAAGGTTAAAGGTGGTTGGTCCGACGATGAGCGCGCGCTGCGTTCCCTGGGCTACGGCGACCTGTAACCCTTCGCCTGATGGCGGGCGGGCTTGTTGTGGCGAGGGAGCTTGCTCCCGCTGGGCCGCGAAGCGGCCCCAACAAGGCCGGCGAGTTTTTCAGCTATAACTCGATGGCTGGTATAGGGGCTGCTTCGCAGCCCAGCGGGAGCAAGCTCCCTCGCCACAAAAGCGCTCTCCTTCTTTAGAGATTCCCCGTCTCATGTCCCAAACCCCACCCCCCAGCCAACTCGCCTACGTGCTGCACAGCCGCGCCTACCGCGAAACCAGCGCTTTGGTGGATTTCCTCACGCCCCAAGGTCGCCTGCGCGCGGTCTTGCGCAGCGCACGGGGCAAGGCGGGCACGCTGGCACGGCCGTTTGTGGCGCTGGACGTGGAGTTTCGTGGCAAGGGCGAGCTGAAAAACGTCGGCCGCCTGGAAAGCGTCGGCACCTCGGCCTGGCTCAATGGCGAAGCGCTGTTCAGTGGCCTCTACCTCAACGAACTGTTGATCCGCCTGCTGCCCGCCGAAGACCCGCACCCCGCAGTCTTCGATCACTACGCCGCCACGCTGGTGGCCCTGGCCGAAGGTCGCCCGCTGGAGCCGCTGCTGCGCGCCTTCGAATGGCGCCTGCTCGATGACTTGGGCTACGGCTTCGAACTGAGCAACGACCTGCACGGCGACCCCATCGCCGCCGACGGTATGTACCGCCTGCAAGTCGACGCCGGCCTTGAGCGCGTGTACCTGCTGCAACCGGGCCTGTTCCAGGGCACCGAGCTGTTGGCCATGAGCGAAGCCGACTGGAGCGCCCCTGGCGCCTTGTCCGCCGCCAAACGCTTGATGCGCCAGGCGCTGGCCGTGCATTTGGGCGGGCGCCCGCTGGTCAGTCGCGAGTTGTTTCGAAAGCCCTGACAACCCCGTGTATGCTGTGCAGCGTTTCTTTCCCTTTTCAGGAGCGCTTCCGTGACCACCAGCAATCGCATTCTTCTTGGCGTCAACATCGACCACGTCGCCACCCTGCGCCAGGCCCGGGGCACCCGTTACCCCGACCCGGTCAAGGCCGCGCTGGACGCCGAAGAAGCGGGCGCCGACGGTATTACCGTGCACCTGCGCGAAGACCGCCGCCACATCCAGGAGCGTGATGTACTGGTGCTCAAGGACGTGCTGCAAACCCGCATGAACTTCGAGATGGGCGTGACCGAAGAAATGATGGCGTTCGCCGAGCGCATCCGCCCGGCGCATATCTGCCTGGTGCCGGAAACCCGCCAGGAGTTGACCACCGAAGGCGGCCTCGACGTGGCCGGCCAGGAAGCGCGGATCAAGGCCGCCGTGGAGCGCCTGTCGAAGATCGGCAGCGAAGTGTCGCTGTTCATCGACGCCGACGAGCGCCAGATCGAAGCCTCGCGTCGCGTCGGCGCGCCGGCTATCGAACTGCACACCGGTCGTTACGCCGATGCCACCACGCCCACCGAAGTGGCGGAGGAACTGCAGCGCATCATCGACGGCGTTAAGTGCGGCCTCAGTGAAGGCCTGCTCGTCAACGCCGGCCACGGTCTGCACTACCACAACGTCGAAGCCGTGGCCGCGATCAAGGGCATCAACGAGCTGAACATCGGCCACGCGCTGGTCGCGCATGCGCTGTTCGTCGGTTTCAAAGGTGCAGTCGCCGAAATGAAAGCCCTGATTCTGGCGGCTGCCAAGCACTGACCAAACACTGGAGAATTCCTGTGGAAACAGGCTTGTGTGGGAGCGGGCTTGCTCGCGAAAGCGGTGTGTCAGTCACAGTTATATAAACTGACCCGGCGCCTTCGCGAGCAAGCCCGCTCCCACATTGGCCCATTCTCATCTATAGATCCCCAGCGTTTTCGCCATGCGGCAATGCGAAGCCTTACTGTTTAGCCGATGCAGGTGTATCGTATCTGCCCTTTGCGGGCCCCTGGCCTGCGGCCGATACGTGAGGTTGTTGTGTCCCGATCCTTTTCCCGTCGACAAATCCTGGGTGGCCTCGCAGGCCTGGCCGTCGTGGGCGTCGGTGCCGGTGGCGGCTATCGCTACTGGCTGGGGAAAGTCGCCGAGGCCAACGCGGGCCACGATTATGAGCTGATCGCCGCACCGTTGGACGTGGAGCTGGTGCCCGGCCACAAGACCGAAGCCTGGGCATTTGGGCCCTCGGCGCCAGGTACCGAGTTGCGTGTGCGTCAGGGAGAATGGCTGCGGGTACGTTTTATCAACCACCTGCCGGTCGCCACCACCATCCACTGGCACGGCATCCGCCTGCCGCTGGAAATGGACGGCGTGCCCTACGTCTCACAATTGCCGGTACTGCCCGGAGAATACTTCGACTACAAATTCCGCGTGCCTGACGCTGGCAGCTACTGGTATCACCCGCACGTGAACAGCAGCGAAGAGCTCGGCCGTGGCTTGGTCGGCCCGCTGATTGTCGAAGAGCGCGAACCCACCGGTTTCAAACACGAACGCACCTTGAGCCTGAAAAGCTGGCACGTGGACGAGGAGGGCGCATTCGTCGCCTTCAGCGTGCCCCGTGAAGCGGCGCGTGGTGGCACGGCCGGGCGGTTGTCGACCATCAATGGCGTGCCCCAGGCGGTGATTGACCTGCCTGCCGGGCAGATCACCCGCGTGCGCCTGCTCAACCTCGACAACACCCTGACGTATCGCCTCAATATCCCGGACATTGAAGCGCAGATCTACGCACTGGACGGCAACCCCATCGAGCCGCGCCCCTTGGGCAAGGAATACTGGCTGGGGCCAGGCATGCGCATTTGCCTGGCGATCAAGGCACCGCCGGCCGGTGAAGAATTGTCGCTCCGTAACGGCCCGGTGCGCCTCGGTACTTTCCGTTCAGTCGCTACTACCGACGCGCCGAGCGAATGGCCGCCGGCTCTGCCCGCCAACCCGATTGCCGAGCCGGACCTGGCCAATGCCGAGAAACTCAACTTCAATTTCGAGTGGGTCGGCAGCGTGTCGGTGGATGACGGCAAGCCGCCGAGCCTGTGGCAGATCAACGGCAAGGCCTGGGACATCACCGACAAGACCTGCGCCGACCGCCCGATTGCCAAGCTTGAGAAGGGCAAAAGCTACATTTTCGAATTGAAGAACATGACCCAGTACCAGCATCCGATTCACTTGCACGGCATGAGCTTCAAGGTGATCGCCTCGAACCGCCACAAGGTGATCCCATATTTCACCGACACCTACCTGCTGGGCAAAAACGAGCGTGCGCGCGTGGCATTGGTGGCCGATAACCCAGGCGTATGGATGTTTCACTGCCACGTGATCGACCATATGGAAACCGGCCTGATGGCCGCCATCGAGGTGGCGTGATGCGCCAGATTCGCCCCGCTGCGATTATCGACCGCAGCCGTGACCAGCACTTCATGCGCGAAGCCCTGGCCCTTGCCGCCGAAGGCGCGGCGCTGGGCGAAGTGCCTGTGGGCGCGGTGCTGGTGCAGGACGGTGAAATTATCGGCCGTGGCTTTAACTGCCCGATCAGCGGCAACGACCCCAGCGCCCATGCCGAAATGGTCGCCATCCGCGCCGCCGCGCAGGCGATCAGCAATTATCGGTTGGTAGGCAGCACGCTGTACGTGACCCTGGAACCATGCAGCATGTGCGCCGGGTTGATTGTGCATTCGCGTATTGCACGAGTGGTGTATGGCGCGCTGGAGCCCAAGGCCGGGATTGTGCAAAGTCAGGGACAGTTTTTTACCCAGGGTTTTCTCAACCATCGGGTGCTGTATGAAGGTGGGGTGTTGGCCGAGGAATGCGGCACGGTACTGAGTGAATTCTTCAAGGCCCGCAGAGCTCGTTAATGATCGTTCCCACGCTCCGCGTGGGAATGCCTCTTGTGACGCTCTGCGTCACGCTTTGGGACGCAGAGCGTCCCTGGCTGCATTCCCACGCGGAGCGTGGGAACGATGTGTCTGGGGCTACTTTTTAGCGATAATCACCGCCCGCATCGGCGCCGGCAGCCCTTCGATGGTCTTGCTGTGATCCTCCGGGTCCAGGAAATCACTCAGCGACTGATACTTCATCCACTCGGTGCCACGCTGTTCCGCAACCGTTGTCACGCTCACATCCACGCAACGCACTTCACTGAAACCCGCGCGGCGCAGCCATAGCATCAGCGCCGGCACCGACGGCAGGAACCACACGTTGCGCATCTGCGCGTAGCGGTCTTCCGGCACCAGTACTTGCTGCTGATCGCCGTCCACGACCAAGGTTTCCAGCACCAGCTCGCCGCCTTTGACCAGTGTGTCCTTGAGCGCCAGCAGATGCTCGATCGGCGAGCGGCGGTGATAGAACACGCCCATGGAGAACACGGTATCGAAGCCTTCCAGGTTCGACGGCAGGTCTTCAAACGGGAACGGCAAGTGCCAGGCCTTGGGCTCGGACAAGTAGCGCTGCACCGCCTGGAATTGGCAGAAAAACAGCCAGTTTGGGTCCACGCCAATCACGCTGTCGGCGCCCGCGCCGAGCATGCGCCACATGTAGTAGCCGTTGCCGCAGCCCACATCGAGGATGCGCTTGCCCTTCAAATCCAGGTGCGGCGCCACCCGCGACCACTTCCAGTCCGAACGCCATTCGGTGTCCACGTGCACGCCGAACAGGTTGAACGGGCCTTTGCGCCACGGGCTCAGGCCCATCAGCGCAGTGTGCATTTGTGCGCGGGTGGCATCGTTGCAAGCGGTATCCAGCGTCAGACCATTGAGCAAATCGACTTCGCTGGGCTGGATCTGCGGCAGTGCGTCCAGCGCACTTTGCCAGCGCTCCAGGTCGCCGTGACCCTTTTCCATCTTGCTGTCGAGCTGCGCTTGCAGGCCCTGGGCCCACACGGCCAGAGGAGTGCCGACCAAGTGGCGGGCGAGGGGGGACAAATCAATCATGGCAAGGCAATCAACGAGGCAAAGTTAAGACACTGGAACCACGGCACGACTTTCGAGAACCCGGCCGCCAGCAGGCGTTCGCGGTGTTCTTCGAGGCTGTCGGGCTTCATGACGTTTTCGATGGCGCTGCGCTTCTGGGCAATTTCCAGTTCGCTGTAGCCGTTGGCGCGTTTGAACGCGATATGCAGGTCAGTCAGCAGCGCGTGTTCTTCAACATCGTTGAAGCGCAGCTTTTCCGACAGGATCAACGCCCCGCCTGGCAGCAGTGACTGGCGGATACGCCCGAGCAATGCCAGGCGTTCGTCGGGCGCGATAAATTGCAGGGTGAAGTTCAACGCCACCACCGAAGCGGGCTGAAATTGCAGCGCGAGAATGTCGCCCTCAATCACCTCAACCGGCAGCAACTCCTGGAACATCGAGTCCTGACCGTTGAGGTATTCGCGGCAACGCTCGACCATCGCGGCGGAGTTATCCACCGCAATCACCCGGCAGCCGTCGGTGCGCACGTGGCGACGCAAGGCTTGGGTCACTGCGCCAAGGGACGAACCGAGGTCGTAGAGCACGCTGCCCGATTGGGCAAACTGCGCCGCCAGCACGCCAAGGTTCTCGACGATGGTCGGGTAGCCCGGCACCGAGCGTTTGATCATGTCCGGGAACACCCGCACCACGTCCTCGTTAAAGGCGAAGTCCGGCACCTGGGGCAGGGGCTGGGCGAATAGGCGATCGGGTTCTTTGCTCACGGTTGTTCCGGCGACGAGGGGGGAAAGGCCGGCATTTTAGCCAAGTTGGCCCTCGTGTGCGCGGGTTGTCTGATGGAAAGCCGAGGCCGTGATGCCCCACTGGCCGAGCCAGTAGGTAGTGATCAGCAAATACGGCGCCGCATCGAAGGCCAGCACAAACCGATTGATGCCGATCAGCGTGTCGGAAAACACAAACGACGCCGCCCCCGCTGCCGCAAGCCATGCCGAGCGTTTCGGCACCTCGCTGCCCAGCCGCGCCAGTGCGCGCCAGAGCATGGTACTGATCACCAGCGCGTAGACCACCACCGGGACCAGCAAATCGCCCAGGCCGTTGGAAATCAGGATGCTCAACAAAATCGCGCCGACCACCAGCGCCAATACCAAGGGCAACACTGCCAGGCGGCGGCAATCGCTGAAATAGGCTTTCAAATACGCGAGATGCGCAAACAGGAACGCGCCGAGGCCAAAGATAAACAGATCGCCCGGCCAAGCGAGCAATACATCGCCGACCAGGGAAAAAATCAGCCCAAGGCTGATCCAGCGTCGATAGTCGGTGGTTGGCGCATCATGCAGCCAGCCCAGCAGTGCCAGCACCGGCAGCGGTTTGACCAGCAGGCACAACAGGGTGGCGTGGGTGGTCAGGCCGTAGATGAAGGTACCGGCGCCCATCAGCGCGAGGATCAGCCATGGCATATCAGTTCACCGTAATGGCGCAGTCGAAAGTTTCGGCCGGTTCGGCTTCCGGCTCCCAGGGTTGTTGGGACGTCAGGCGCAAACGGCCTTGGCCGGCTGCGAAGGCCTGGAAGCGCCAGGTCGACTGGCCGCCGCCCCCGATCACACCGGATTCGCTGCTGCTGTAGACCTCTGGGCTCAATGCGCGCAACACGCCGCCGGCCGAATCCTGGATGGCCCAGCGGTAGCCGGTGGTGGGGTTGCTCGGCAAGGTGAGGGTCAGGTTTTGTCCGGTTTTAAGCTGGAGCGGGCAGGCGCTCTGGTTATCCACGCTGACGTTTTGCTTGGGGGCACTGGCGCATCCGGCCAGCAGGGCAAGGCTCAAGGGGAGAAACAGGCGGGCAGCGGTCATGGGGGCTCCGTTCATTCACGACGAAGGGCGAGCATAACCGAAGATGAGACAAGGTGTGACAAGCACAAAGTGGTAGAAACCTTTGTGGCGAGGGAGCTTGCTCCCGCTGGGCCGCGAAGCGGCCCCGGCTTTTTTGGGACTGCTGCGCAGTCCAGCGGGAGCCAGCTCCCTCGCCACAGGGTTGGAGTGAATTTTTAGAAGAGCACCTTCGCCACATCCGCAAAGCGCTTGGCAAAGTGCACCGTCATGCCTTCCTTCAGGTACTCAGGCAACTCCTCAAAACTGCCACGGTTCGGCTCCGGCAAAATCAGCTCATGAATCTTCTGACGCCGCGCCGCAATCACCTTCTCGCGCACCCCGCCAATCGGCAGCACATGCCCGGTCAACGTCAGCTCGCCGGTCATGGCCACACCCTTTTTCGGCGGCTGGTTGCGCGCCAGCGACAGCAACGCACTGGCCATGGTGACGCCTGCGCTCGGGCCGTCTTTGGGTGTTGCGCCTTCCGGTACATGCAAGTGCACGAAGGCCTCATCGAAGAACTTCGGATCGCCGCCAAACGACTTCAGGTTCGAGCTGATGTAGCTGTAGGCGATCTCGGCGGACTCTTTCATCACTTCACCCAACTGCCCGGTGAGTTTGAAGCCACGATTGAGCGTGTGGATGCGTGTCGCCTCAATCGGCAAGGTCGCGCCGCCCATGCTGGTCCAGGCCAGGCCGGTGATTACACCGGTGCCGGACAGCACTTGCTCGTTACGGAACACCGGCATGCCCAATGAGCTTTCCAGGTCCTTGTTGCCGATCTTGATCACCGAGTTCGGCTCATCCAGCAACTTGACCACGGCCTTGCGCACCAGTTTGCCCAACTGTTTTTCCAGCTGGCGCACCCCCGCTTCCCGCGCATAACCGTCGATCAACGCACGCAGGGCGCCGTCGCTGATGCTCAGGCTGGTTTTCGCCACGCCGGCTTTTTCCAGCTGCTTGGGCCACAGGTGACGTTTGGCGATGGCGACTTTTTCTTCGGTGATATAGCCCGACAGGCGAATCACTTCCATACGGTCCAGCAATGGGCCGGGGATCGAGTCCAGGGTGTTGGCGGTGCACACGAACAGCACTTTGGACAGGTCCAGGCGCAGGTCCAGGTAGTGGTCGAGGAATTCGACGTTCTGCTCCGGGTCCAGGGTTTCCAGCAGCGCCGACGCTGGGTCGCCCTGGAAGCTCTGGCCCATCTTGTCGATCTCGTCGAGCATGATCACCGGGTTCATCACTTCCACATCTTTAAGCGCCTGCACCAGCTTGCCCGGCAGGGCGCCGATGTAGGTGCGGCGATGGCCCTTGATCTCGGCCTCGTCGCGCATGCCGCCGACGCTGAAGCGGTAGAACGGCCGCCCCAGGGACTCGGCGATGGATTTGCCCACACTGGTTTTGCCCACACCCGGCGGGCCGACCAGCAGCACGATGGAACCGGCGACTTCGCCTTTATAGGCACCCACCGCGAGGAACTCGAGGATGCGGCTCTTGATGTCGTCCAGGCCGGCATGGTGCTTATCCAGCACCTTGCGTGCGTGTTTAAGGTCGAGTTTATCCTCGCCATACACGCCCCACGGCACGGAAGTGGCCCAGTCCAGGTAGTTGCGCGTGACCGCGTATTCCGGCGAACCGGTTTCCAGGATCGACAGTTTGTTCATTTCTTCGCTGATGCGCTTTTGCGCCTGGCTCGGCAGCACTTTGCCCACCAGCCGCTGTTCGAACTGTTCGACGTCGGCGCTGCGGTCATCCTTGGTCAAGCCCAGCTCTTGCTGGATGACCTTGAGTTGTTCCTTGAGGAAGAACTCGCGCTGATGCTCACCGATCTTGCGGTTCACCTCGGCGGAAATCTCTTTTTGCAGGCGCGCAACTTCAACTTCCTTGCGCAGCATCGGCAGCACTTTTTCCATGCGCTTGAGCATGGGCACGCAGTCCAGCACTTCCTGTAACTCGTTACCGGTGGCCGAAGTCAGCGCGGCGGCGAAGTCGGTGAGCGGCGACGGGTCGTTGGGGCTGAAGCGGTTGAGGTAGTTTTTCAACTCTTCGCTGTACAGCGGGTTGAGCGGCAGCAGTTCTTTGATCGCGTTGATCAGCGCCATGCCGTAGGCCTTGACCTCATCGGTCGGCTCGGTGGGCTGGTGCGGGTATTCGACTTCCACCAGGTACGGCGGGCGATGGTGCTTGAGCCAGGTCTTGATGCGCACGCGGGTCAGGCCCTGGGCGACGAATTGCAGCTTGCCGTTCTCGCGGCTGGCGTGGTGCACCTTCACCAGCGTGCCGTACAGCGGCAGGCTGGACGTGTCGAAGTGGCGCGGGTCTTCGGGTGGCGTGTCCATGAAAAACAGCGCAAGCGAGTGGTGGTCGGACTTGCTCACCAACTCCAGGGTCTCGGCCCACGGCTCTTCATTGACGATGACCGGCAATACCTGCGCCGGGAAGAACGGCCGGTTGTGGATCGGGATGATATAGACCTTGTCCGGCAGGTTTTGCCCAGGCAGGGCCAGGCCGGTGTTGGACGATGCTTCGTGTTCAGCGTTTTCGGGGTCGGCGTAATCGTTCAGGTCGATGTCCGGGAATTCTTGCTGGTCGCTCATGGGGCACCTGCATAAGGAAGTATGCAGGTTAGATGGGGCGGGGTGGCGGTGGTTTCAATGGCGGGCGCGAGATAGCAACATATTGCATGAAATTTCCGCCGGCATTGCTGAACCCTGTGGGAGTTGGCTTGCCTGCGTTCGGCCATCGTGGTTAACGGGGCGCCTCAGATCAAAAGGGATCAAGATCAAGATCTACAGCACGGCGGCCTGAAAGCCGACCTGAGTGGTTGAAGCAAAAGCCAGATCAAGTGCAAAGCAAAAGCCTGTCTACCTGATGCAACGCAGTCTAAATGTGGGAGCGGGCTTGCTCGCGAATGCGGTGGGTCAGTCAATTTATCTGTCACTGATACACCGCATTCGCGAGCAAGCC
>NZ_CBFHAZ010000107.1:0-22160 GCF_965653655.1 Pseudomonas onubensis
CGAATGCGGTGTATCAGTGACAGATGAATTGACTGACCCACCGCATTCGCGAGCAAGCCCGCTCCCGCATTTAGACCCAGTTGCATCAGGCAGATAGGCTTTGCCTTGCACTTGATCTGGCTTTTGATTCAACCACTCAGGTCGGCTGATGCGGCGACCCGACAAGCCAGCTCCCACATTGGAGCTTCAGTGGGCTTGAGGGCTTTACTCCTCTTCGCTGCCCTCGGCACGCCAGTAACCCACGGCCTTGAGGAACTCCTCATTGATCTTGTGCGTGTCCAGCAACACGCGGCGCACCTGGCGCGACAGCTTGGTTTCCGTCGCGACAAAGCTGTACAGCGAGCCGCTCGGCAGGGTCAGGTTGCGCACGGTTTCAAGCAGGTCGTCGTGGCCGCGCACCACCCAAATCACCTGCACATCAGCGGCACTGTTGAGTGGCTGCTGCTCCGCGTTGTTGGCGATTTCAATCACCGCCAGCACCTTGCGCCCGGCCGGCAATTCTTCCAGGCGCCGGGCGATGGCCGGGATCGCGGTTTCATCCCCGATCAGCAAGTAGCTGTCGAAGATATCCGGCACGATCATCGAACCCCGCGGGCCGCCGATGTACAGGTGCTGGCCGACCTGCACCTGATCGGCCCAGGTGGACGCAGGGCCATCGCCGTGCAGCACGAAGTCGATATCCAGCTCGCCGATGCTCAGGTCGAAACGCCGTGGCGTGTAGTCGCGCATGGCCGGTTGCGGGCCGTCGCCCTTGATGTTGAAGGTCGGGCTTTGCAGCGCGGCCTGTTCGGCGGCGTTCTGCGGGAACAGCAACTTGATGTGGTCGTCACTGCCCAGGCTGATAAAGCCGGCCAGTTCCGGCCCGCCCAGAGTGACGCGGCGCATGCGTGGGGTGATGTCGACCACCCGCAGCACTTGCAGGCGGCGGCGTTTGATTTCGTGGGTAACACGATGGATAGCTTGAGTATTCATTGGTCTTTCCCGTCGGCAATGGCTTGAGCGGTGCCGTTGAGCAGCGCCGCGACACGAACGATTTCTTCCGGGCTCCAGCGCCCGTGGTGCGAATGCAAGGCGTGACGCAGGTTATGCACCGCCTCGTGGATTTCCGGTGGGCGGTCATGGCCACGCAGCGAGCGCTTGCTGACGTCAATGCGCATGCGCACGCCATCCAGGGCAACGGCTTGCTCGCTTAAGAAGAGACGACCGGCGTCGGTGATTGTGTAGTGTTTTTTTCCGCCGGCGGTGTCACCGCTGACCAGCTCGCTTTCTTCCAGAAAGGTCAGGTTGGGGTAGATCACGCCGGGGCTGGGGCTGTAGGCGCCGTCGAACAAGCTTTCGATCTGGCGGATCAGGTCGTAGCCGTGGCACGGCTGTTCGGCGATAAGCGACAGCAGCAGTAATTTCAGGTCGCCTGGGGCGAATACACGCGGGCCGCGGCCGCCGCGTTTTTCAAACTCGCCGCGAGGTTCGTGTCTCATGGGGTCGTTCTCCGTACAGGTTTAGATATAACTTAAGATATATCTTATGCCTGGCACCAGCCTCTGGCGACCAACGGTCATCCACGCTCCTTGGGCCGCTGTCTTTCGCACGTTAAATCCATCCCATGGCTATTAGTGGGTTTTAGAGTTACAACTTTAATTAGAGCTAACGCTCGAACTTGTATCGCACGTCAATGTTTAATGGGCTATTGTTGGTCGTGTAGTATTGTTCTGACAGAATGTTTTTTTGCTCTTTTTAAGCCTGTGGCTTAATTCCTACAGCTGTATTTTAAGTTTTGGCAAAATGCCATCTTTTTCATGCGTCCCCTGTTTACAAGGGCTACGCGCATATTCGAATACGCCTGCATACCTGTTTTTAGTTTGAGTGGAACATTGCTTGGCATTGCGCAGTTTATCTAGCGGCAATGTAATTCGTCGTTAAGGCGTTCCTTGGCGATGAAACAATCAATGTTGCTAACTACAGGAAATGACCATGTTCAAGAAGTTTGCTATCGCTGTTCCCCTGGCTGTTCTGGCGCTGTCTTCCTCGGCAACGGCTTTTGCTGCCGGTGAAGCCAGCCACACCGTCAACCTCAAGGCAAACATCCCGACCACCGTGTTCCACGCACAGCCGCGTGACCCGAACTGGGGCCGTGACGAAACCATGAGCTACAACCTGGTCAGTGGTGAGCTGGCCCCTCTGAGCGCCATCTACGACATTAAAAACACCAATGGTTCGGTTCACGCTTACATCGAAGGCGGCCCGGCTGTGCTGTTCAACGGTGATGCTGCGCAGAACATTCCTGTCACCACCACCCTCAATGGCGTGACCCTCACCGGCGCTCCGCAGGAAGTGGTTAACGAAGCCGACTCCACCCCAGGTGTAGGGGCAGAAATGCGCATCTCCGCGGCCAAGCCTAACGCCACTCAGCGCGGCGCCTACACGACCGTGATCCCGGTGGTGTTTGACGCGGTATTGCCAGCACTTTGATGTCATCCGAGGCCCGGTAACCCGGGCGTTGGTTTGCAGGTCGGCAGACTTCCCTCCTCGGTCTGCTGGCCTGGTTTTTCCTCCGGTTTTTTGGCATTCAGAGTGTTTCGTCCATGTTTCCGATGACGCCTATCGCGGCTGCGCTTGCGCTGTTGATGTGTTCGAGTGCCTTGGCCGCACCTGCTGCCTCGGGCACTTCCACTGCCGGCAACCTGCTTAACCAGGCCCAAGGCCTGCCCGCCGGGTTTGCCGATCATTTTTTCGACGTGCCGCTGGCGGTACGCATAGACCTCGACCAACAACTGCTGGGCGAAGCGCTGATTGTGTTGACCCGCGATGATCGCGTCACCCTGCTCGAATTTACCGACACCGGTGACAGCAAAGTCCCGGCGGCAACGCGTGATACCTGGCAAGCCCTGTTGGAGAAAGGCGTGGCGCTGGGGGCCTGTACCCAGTCCTGCCCGGAAAAAATGCTCTCGGCGTACTACAACCTGGAAAACTCTCAGCTGGCGATCATCACCCAGGATGTTGAGCTTAACGACGATGCCCCGCGTTTCTACCAACAACCGGAAGGCGGCAGCCTGGGGCTGATCATCAACAACCAGCTCAACCTAAACGGCGGCCAGGAAAACAGCCTGGGTGGACGCTACGGTTTGCAGGCCAGTTCCAGCCTGGGCAATTGGAGCCAGGTGTTCAACCTGCAGTTGGCACGCCAGAGTGGCGATAACGAACAGATGCGCCACGCGATCCACGAGCTGTATACCCAGCGAGAAATGGAAGGGCAATTTTTCCGCCTTGGACACTTCACCCCCAATTCCGACGGCCTGACCCGTCAACTGCGTAGCTTCGGCGCCAGCCCCGACACCGCGTTGGGCCTGATGTACGGCAGCTCCGACAGCCTGGCGATCAATAACGCCAAGCCCAGCGTGTACCCGATCTATGTCACCGCCAACCGCCAGGCGGCCGTGGAGATTTACCGCAACGGTTTGTTGATCAATACCCAGGCAGTGGCCGCAGGCTTGCAAACCCTCGACACCCGCCCACTGCCTGGCGGTATCTACGAGGTGGAAGTGCGTCTGGTGGAAGACGGCCTGACCACCAGCACCACCCAGGAACTGGTGTACAAACCCAGCAACTGGCGCAACGCCGAAGACCCCTGGCGCTACAACGTGTTTGCCGGGCGCGAGACCAAGCTGTTCAGCAACTGGGATGAGCAAGCCTCGGGTGCAATGACGGCCGGTGCCTCCGTCAACTACCTGCTGCACCCACGGGTGATCCTCGGCCTGTCGGCACGCCAGGTGCGTGAGCAACTGCAATATGGCGGTTCGGTGGACTGGACGGTGGCCAACAACACCAGTCTCTACACCAACCTCTACCAAACCCAGGAGCACGGTACCGGCATGGACTTGCAGGCGCTCTACACCCTGGGCGCCACCAACCTGGTGTTCAGCCACAACCGCAGCTGGCTCGACACCCGCGACACCTACGAAACCCTGCCGGACGGCACGCGCCTGCGCCGCAATACCTTCGTCGGCGAAGCCAGTAACACCTCGCTGTCGGTCAACCACCGGCTCGATGCGAAAAACACCCTGAACATGCGCCTGTCCCATAGCGAAGGCAATGTGGAGGGCGCCGGTATCGACCTGGGCTGGAGTCGCCATGACAACCTGTTCGGCAGTGATGCCAACTGGCGGTTCTCGGTGTTCGACCGGCCCGGTACTTCCGGCACCAACGACGCGCGCAATCGTGGCGTGGACGTGAGTGTCAGCGTGAATCTGGGCAGCGACGGCCGGCAGATCTCCGGCAGCATCGGCACGCGCACCGCCCGCGACGGCGGGCGTGACAACAATGCCTCGGTGACCCTGCGCCAAGACCTCACCGACCATTTCCTGCAAAGCGTCTCGGCCACGGCAATCACCGACACCTATGGCGTCGGCCTGTCGGGCATGGCCAGCTTCAATACGGAGGCGGTCAGCGGTGACGGCTTCGTACAGCGTAGCTCCTTCAACGGCGACCTCAGTGGCGGCTTGAACCTCAACAGCACCTTCGTCGCCGGTGCCGGCAAGGCGTTGCTCAGCAGCCAGTACCAGGGCAACGGTGCCGGCATGATCATCGACGTGGAAACCGACCTCGACGACATTGCCCTGCGTGCCGACGACATGGGCGGAGGCAGCACCCTGCTGCGGCCAGGGCGCAACTATGTGCCGGTCTCCGCCTATAAAAGCAGCAGCGTGGCCTTCGACTTTGAAGGCAACCATCCGCCGGCGGCGAATATCCAGCCGACACGCGCCAGCTACCACTTGAACAAGGGCGGCGTGGACTACCGCAAAGTCACCGTGATGAAAACCGTCACCGTGCTGGGTCGCCTGCTGGATGAGCGCGGTGAGCCGCTGCGCGGTCATCACGTGATCAATCACGCCAGCCGCGGAGTCAGCGAAGTGGACGGGTTTTTCTCCATGGAAATGAACACCGGCGTGCCGACGCTGCAAGTGCGTTATCAAAACCAGCTGCGGTGCCAGTTCCGTCTCGACCCGAGCAACGCGCGCAGCGAAAACGATGTGCTGATGATCGGCGACTTGCGCTGTACGCCGGACACGCTGGCCGAGGCTACCCACAACAGCGAAACCGCCGGTTGACGGCGGTTTGGACCGGACTCTTATGACCTTGATCACTGCAACCAAAAAATGGCTGGGGCCTTGCGCACTGGCGCTTGGGCTTGGCTGGACGAGCCTGCCTGTGCAGGCGCTGGAGCAAAATATCTCGGCGGTGTTTCGCCCGGACCCGACCAACCCCATGGTCAATAAATTCCAGAACACCACCCCGCACAGCGGCATCTGCGCCTGGCACGTGCCGGCGCTGTGTGAGTCACTCAACACCTTCAGTATTCGTACCGACGCGTTGGCGTTTGACTCGATCGCGCAAATTGAGCCGAACCATGAGGACCCGCGCAAAGGCGCGTATTTCAAGGTGCCTTCCGCCTGGCGCGATGTTCAGGTGACTCATGTCGCCACGGGCGAGCTTGAAACTGTACAAATGCGCATCGCCGGCTTCGGTGGCCGATGGAGCTTGAGCGGGGGCGCCAGGGTGGGCGTGTGGTCCAACAATGGCAACTCATGGGACTATCCTTGGCGTTACGGCGTGGGGGATTGCCGAGGCGTCCAATACATAGCGGCCGCCATCAGTTATGTACTGTACTTTTGGACTATTCCGGAGAATGCGGGGGCTTGCAATGTGGTCCCCAGCCTGCCCATACCAGGGATGCGATACAACCCTGTCGAGTATGGCTATGAACTCAAGACCCCCAATCCGCTGGGCATGGCCAGCGGTGAGTATCGCGGTTCGGTCACTTACAGCATTGGCCCGGGCGGGGATTTTGATCTTGGCGATGTAATGATGCCTAACGACAACGCGTTGACCTTCAACTTCACCCTGTCGGTCGAACACAACCTCAAGGTAGACCTGCCACCCGGCGGCAACCGCATCGAGCTGCTGCCCGAAGACGGCTGGCAGGCCTGGCTCAATCGCGGTCGGCAACCCTCCAAACTGTTCCGAGACCAGACCTTCGTTATCTCCGCCAGCGGGCGTTTCAAGATGCAGCTCGAATGCAGCCTGGCCATCGGCAATACCTGCGGCCTGCGCAATGGTGCGGGAGATGAGGTGCCGCTGCAGGTCGGTGTGACCCTGCCCTTTGGCTTGCAAGACCAGTACGGCCAGGCAGTGAGCAACTTGCCCTTGCGCCTGGACGGCACAGGTACCGAGCTGTTCCAACCGGGCCACTACGTCAATAACCGCCCGGCCCGCCTGCACTTTGCGGTGGAACGAGACGACGTGAAAGAAATGCTCAAGCATCCGGGCAGCACCTACACCGGCGTGGTCACGGTGATCTGGGATTCGGAAGTTTAGGCGGGCATTTACCGCACATCAGCCGCTGGGCTGGGTTCAATCAATAAGGCGTAATCAAACATGAAACATGCAGTTTTATCGGTCGGGCTGTTGCTGTTGTCACTGACCGCTTATGCGGGGCCGGCGATCAACGTCGGGGTGGTATATGACTACCTGGAGGGCGATCGCAGTTCCTACCTCAAGCGCGTTTACAACGGCGGCACCAGCACCGCATTTATCAAGGTCAATGTGCTGGAGATTATCTATGACGCCGACGGCACATCCAGGGAAGTGCCGATAGCGTCGATGACCGACGCCAATGGCGCGGCCACCAATCGTGACGGCCTGATGGCCAGCCCGGCGCGGATGATCGTGCCGGCGGGTGGGCGTCAGGGCACCCGTTTGCTGTACATGGGCCAGCGTGACAAGGAGCGTTACTTCCGCGTGCGCTTCATCCCGGTGGTGCCGGAAAAAGAAGACGACTTTGCCGTTACCGATGAAGAGCGTGCCGACTACAAAGACGCGCTCGCGGCCGGGGTTAACGTCATGGCCGGTTATGGCACGGTGTTTTTCGTGCGCCCGCAGAACACCCGCTTCGATACACAGATCAGCGAGACCGCCAGCCGATACACCGTACGCAACGCCGGCAACAGCGTGGTGGTGCTCGATGAGTTCAGGGACTGCTCAGTGGCGAAAAAGTCCGACTGCGAAGCCACCACCAAGCACCATATTTTGCCTGGCCGCCAGTTGGTGCTTGAGCGAAAGCCCGAGCGCCAGCTCAGCTTCCAGTTGATCGAAGGCCGCGACAAAAAAACGATGACGGTCAACAGCAACGGGTGATGACAATGTTCAAGCAACTGATGGCCTTGGCGGTACTGACGACCCCGGTGTTTCTGGGCGAGCCGGCGCAGGCGTTCCAAGAGCGCCACAGCTTCGATGTGTCGGTGACCATTCCGATCGAAGAAGCCTATGTACTGCCTTCCGAGCCTGACTGGATGGGGCATGATCAAGTATTGGCGTGGGACTTGGCCACTGCTCGGCTGGGTCGCCTGCGCAAGAACTTCGATGTAAAAAACATCAATGGGGGGGTGGCTGCGCGCCTCGGCGATACCCCCTACTTGTTGAGTGGCCGCAACCGTATCGAATTGCAGGTCCTGTTCAATCGGGTGCCACTGACGCTGGATTCGACCCTGGTAGTCAGTGCCGACGAAGCGCGCACGGGCCGTCGCGCCGAACTGGAAATCGCCGCCATTGAACCGGTGGACGGTTACAGGGGCGGCGAATACTACGGCACGGTGCACCTGCTGTTTGATTTTCCGGCGCCTTGACAGCTTGTACGCGAAGGCGGCATGCCCCACACCACTCCAGGCGCTTCGGTCACGCCCCGTGGCACTGCATGGCGCTGGTGCCTTGCAGGTAAGGCGTCAATATCGGTGCCATACCTTTGAGCACCTGCACGGGCAGGGCCGAGGTGAACTTGAAACCTTGCGCCGAGCTGCCCGGCACGAATGCGGTGAGCGTGCCGAAGTAGCGCTCGCCCATGTAGAACACGAACGTGGCGGTGCGGTTAATGGCTTTGGAGCTGATCACGCGCCCACCGGCGCCTATCGCTTCGATGCGGTTGTCACCGGTGCCGGTCTTGCCGCCCATGGCCATCGGCGTGCCGTCGGCCTGGGTGAAACTGCCCGAAACACGCTTGGCGGTGCCCGCATCCACCACTTGCGACAGCGCCCCACGCAACGCGGCAGCCACTTCGGACGGCATCACCCGGGTACCCGGATCGGGCGTGTTGACCACCCGGGTTTCGTAAGGTGTGTCGGCCGCAAAGTGCAGGCTGTCGATGCGCAGCACTTTGCCGCGCACGCCGTCGTTGAGGATGATGCCCATCAGTTCGGCGAGGGCGGCGGGGCGGTCGCCCGAACTGCCGATCGCGGTGGCCAGTGAGGGTACCAAGTGGTCGAAGGGGTAGCCCACCGCTTGCCAGCGCTGATGAATATCCAGGAAGGCCTCGATCTCCAGCATGGTCCGGATGCGGCTGTCACGCGCGCTCTGGTGGCGGCTTTTGAACAGCCAGCTGTAGACCTCCTGGCGTTCGAATTGGCTGGCCTTGACTACTTCGCTGAAGGTGGCGCCCGGGTGGTTGAGCAGGTAACCGAGCAGCCACAGGTCCAGCGGGTGGACCTTGGCGATATAACCTTGGTCGGGTAAATCATAGTGGCCTGGGCCGTAATCTTCGTACAGGCGTTGCAGGCGTTCGTCGGTGGTCTTGGCCGTGACCAGATGGGCACGCACAAAGTGGTTGAATGTGTCCTGATCGGCTTCGGGAAACAGGTAGCGGTGCACGGCCGCCAAACGGATTGCCGTAGGGTGCAGGCCATCGAGAAAGGTTTCCAGGCGCGCCTGGGTGTCTTTTTTCTGGTACTTCTTCCAGAACTTGAGCAGGAAGGTGGTGCCTTCACGATCGGCGAATTGGGCCAGGTACTCCTGGCGCCGAGGGTCGTCGTCGTCCTTGAGCAACTGGGCACTGTTGTTGGCGCCGGCGTAGGTGACGTAGCGCTCCAGGTCACGCATCAGGCGAATGAACGGCAGGTTGATCGACTCGCGCAACGCATCGCGCAAGGTCGGGTTGCGACCGTTGTCTTCGTTACGAAAGTTGTGAAAGTGATGCAGGCCGCCGCCGGTAAAAAAGCCTTCGTTGGGGTTGGCCGAGTAGGTACGGTCGAGGGCGGCGGCAAGCATGGTGGCCAGGGATTTGTCCGTGGCCTGGCTCAGGTAGTCGACCGCCCAGCGGCTGATACGGTCCGGCTCGCCAACCTCGACTTTTTTCAAGGCGGCCGGTGTTTGTGTGGCGTAACGAGCATGCAGCTCGCTGATGATTTGCAGGTAAGTGGTGAGCACCCGCAGCTTGGCCGTAGAGCCCAGTTCCAGCTTGCTGCCTTCATTGATGTCGAAGGGTTGGTCGGTGTTGTCGGTTTGCACGCGCACGCGCGAACCCTCCGGGGTCAATTCGAACAAGGTGAAGCTGTAGCGCACCTGAGGCGTGCTGGCGGACGTAAGCAGGCGTTCGCCGAGCAGGCCGATTTTGCCCGCAAACGCGGGGTCGGCCAGTTGCTTGAGGTACTCGGTGGCCTGGTTTTGCAGCTCGGCTTGCAAGGTGCTGGTGGCCGACAGGTCCAGGCGATCGAGGTCGTACAGCGGGCGGTTGAGCAGGGCCGAGAGGCGGCTGCGGGCGACGCTGATGCCCTTGTTGGTGTCGACGGTTTGCAGTGTCGGCTGTTGCTGCCAGTCGCGGTAGGTGACGTGCGCGGTCAGGGCCGCCTTGAGCAGTGGCGGGTCGATCACCGCGTTCTGCGCCAGCAGGCGCAGGTGGCTGTCGGTCAGTTGCGCCAGCTCTTCATGACCGTTGGTCAAGTAATGGGAGGGGCGGCGCTGGGCGATCATCAACGACAGCACCTGGCGCAATGCCAGGCCTCGCTGCGCCAGGGATGCCGCATCACGCTCAGTGCCGCTCAGGGCCAGGTTAACCTGTTTGAAGTCGGCGCCGTACCACACGCGTAAACCCTCAGCCATGCCGTGTACTTCGCCATGCCCCGGCACGGCGGACAGTGGCACGCTGTTGAGGTAATCACGCACGATGTTCTGGCGTGCCACCTGGGTATCGGGCCCTGCCTGATAGGCCCGCACACCGGCGGACAGCATCTGGCGCAATTTCTCGCTGCCCGACAAGGTCAGGCCATCGGGCGAGTGTCGGTATTTTTCCAATTGCGTCGCCAGCGTACTGCCGCCGGCACTCTGGCCCGGCAGGTGCAATACCCGCGCGACTTGCGACCAGGCCGCCATGGCAAAACGCGGCCAGTCCACGGCCGGGTTGGCGTGGGGCTGGGCGGGGTCGAGCAGGTCGCGGTTCTCGATAAACAGCAGGCTGCTGACCACCAGCGGCGGGATCACGGCAAAGCTTGAGTACAGCTGCTGCGGGTATTCGAACTCATACAGGGGCAAGGCACGACAGTCGGTGATGGAAAGGCCTGCCTGAATTTTCTCTGGGTAAGGCACGAAGAGGCCGCGCCCGGTGTAAGCCATCAATGCCGGCGAAAACTGCACCTGGGACTGGATCACATAACCGCGTTTGAGCAGGCGCGGCAAAAAAGTGCCAAGGTCGCTGTAACCCAGGCGGCGGTCGAACGGGCCGGCGCCGGGATAAACCATCGCCTGGCTGGGGCCGGGCTCCAACCGGTAAGTAAGGTCGTGGGCCAGGCGGCTCAGTTGCCGTGCTTGCAAGTGAGAGGTGCGGATCTCTTTGGCGGCTGCGAACCCCAGGGCAACCAACACCATCAACACAATCAGCCAGAACAGGCGCCGCCCATAACGGGGCGTGGGCTTGTCTTCGGGTAACGGCGCTGGGTCCGAACTGCCGTGTAGTTTCGCAGCCTTGGTCGATTCGGTGTGCCACAGAGCGCCCATAGTCGATTGATCCCTGCACGCAGATTGATCGGACTTGCTTGAAGCTTAGTCGCTGGGCGATAGGTGTGAGGGAATTGTGATTGGAGGGGAATCTTCTTGGAGGCTGCGTGAATACAGGGTGGGTTGCGACGTTTTGTCGCTCAGCGCAGGTAAGATGCTCCTGTAAAGTGGCTTTTTAACCAACTCTTTCACTGAATTACCTGGTTTTTATAGTGAAAGACCCTGCTCCTGGCTTTTTATACTGCATGCCCGCTGATCTTGCCCGGCAAGAAGGGCCCGTCCATGAGGCGGCCCCGGTTTCGACAAGGGCGCAGGCTTACCGGCCTGCTCCTGGAAACTCGACGGACAATCCAATAACAAAATGAGGTTGTATCCCTATGCCTGTCGGCAAACCACTGCCCCCTGGCGAGGCCGCCCAAGGCGGCCCGCTCAAACGCGAACTCGGTGAACGGCATATCCGCCTGATGGCCCTGGGCGCCTGTATCGGCGTCGGCTTGTTCCTGGGTTCGGCCAAGGCCATTGAAATGGCCGGCCCGGCGATCATGCTTTCCTACATCATCGGCGGCCTGGCCATTCTGGTGATCATGCGCGCGCTCGGTGAGATGGCCGTGCACAACCCGGTGGCCGGTTCGTTCAGCCGTTATGCCCAGGATTACCTCGGCCCTCTGGCGGGCTTTCTTACCGGTTGGAACTATTGGTTCCTGTGGCTGGTGACCTGCGTTGCGGAAATCACCGCCGTGGCGGTGTACATGGGCGTCTGGTTCCCCGACACGCCGCGCTGGATCTGGGCCTTGGCGGCGCTGATCAGCATGGGCACGATCAACCTGATCGCGGTGAAGGCCTTCGGTGAGTTCGAGTTCTGGTTCGCGCTGATCAAGATCGTCACCATTATTGCCATGGTGATCGGCGGCGTCGGCATCATTGCGTTCGGCTTCGGTAATGACGGCGTGGCGTTGGGTATTTCCAACCTGTGGGCCCACGGCGGCTTTATGCCCAATGGCGTACAGGGCGTGTTGATGTCCTTGCAGATGGTGATGTTCGCGTACCTGGGAGTGGAGATGATCGGCCTCACCGCCGGTGAAGCGCGCAACCCGCAGAAGACCATTCCCAGTGCCATCGGCTCGGTGTTCTGGCGCATTCTGCTGTTTTACGTCGGCGCGCTATTCGTGATCCTGTCGATCTACCCCTGGAACGAGATCGGCACCCAGGGCAGCCCGTTCGTGATGACCTTTGAGCGCCTGGGCATCAAGACTGCCGCAGGCATCATCAATTTCGTAGTGATCACCGCTGCGCTGTCCTCCTGCAACGGCGGCATCTTCAGCACCGGGCGCATGCTCTACAGCCTGGCGCAGAACGGCCAGGCGCCAGCGACCTTCGGCACCACCTCCAGCAACGGCGTGCCGCGCAAGGCGCTGCTGTTGTCGATCTTCGCGTTGCTGCTGGGCGTGTTGCTCAACTACCTGGTGCCTGACCAGGTGTTTGTGTGGGTGACCTCCATCGCCACCTTCGGCGCGATCTGGACCTGGCTGATGATCCTGCTGGCCCAGCTCAAATTCCGCAAAGGCCTGAGCCCGGCCGAAGCGGCGGCCCTCAAGTACCGCATGTGGCTGTACCCGGTCAGTTCCTACCTGGCGCTGGCGTTCCTGGTGCTGGTGGTGGGCCTGATGGCGTACTTCCCGGATACGCGCGTGGCGCTGTATGTGGGGCCTGCGTTCCTGGTGCTGCTGACGGTGTTGTATTACGTGTTCAAGTTGCAGCCGACCAATGCGGCGGCACGCTCCGTAGCCTGACGGCCTGGCGCACAACAAAAAGCCCCTTGATCGGGGCTTTTTGTTTTCAGGCGGTGGTCATGCGTGTCGATTGGTCCAGCCGTTTATTGAACTCCAGCCAGGCGCCCAACATCGCCATCAAGGCAACGCCCACAAGCGCGGTAAAAATCTGCATGGCAAAGGCATCGCCGGCCATGGCGTTGACCATGTCCGCCAATGGCGCCAACAACACGCCAAGGCAGAACACTTCCAGCGAAAAGCGGCCCATCCGACAGGTCTGCTGTGCCAGCCAGTTTTGCGTCCAGGCACGCCCCGGCAACAGTTTGGCGGTGACATAGGCCAAGGCCAGGAAATGCAGCAGACGCACCGGCGACAGGTCGGTCTTGCTGATCGGGTACAACAGTTCGCTGAGCGCGTGCGGCATCAATGCGTCATGCACATCGGGCCAGCGCCAGCCGATCGTGATCACGCCGGCCATCAATGCGTAGGTCGCGGCCATCATGAACAACGGCTGCCGCAGCAGTGGCCGCTTGTCCTGCGCGCGGGGTTGTTGCCCATGAATCGCCGCCGCGCCACCCAGCACGAACAGGAACTGCCAGGTCACCGGGTTGAAGTACCACACCCCGTCGGCAATCGCGGCCAGGTTCCAACCCAGGTGTGGCGCCAGCAGGTACACCGCCATCGACACCGCGACCACCCACAAGGTTTTGCGCAAGAGCCACGGCAACACCAGCGGCAGGCCGGCCAGCAGCACGATATACAAGGGCAACGGGTCCATCAGGTTGGGCTTGAAGCGCAGCAGCAGTTCATCCACCAAGGCTTGCTGTGGTTGTGTGACAAAGTGCGTCAGGCCCATTTCCTGCACCAGGTCGCGGGTTTCCACATGGCTGTTGGCGAAGAACACGATGCCCATCAGCATCGCCAGCAAGAAGATATGCACCACGTAAAGCACCCAGGTGCGCCGCAGGATCTTCAGGCAGGCCATCCAGTAGCCTTCGCGTTGCAAGACCTTGCTGTAGGCCAGCACTGAGGCATAACCGGCAAGGAATACAAACACTTCAGCGGCGTCGCTGAAACCGAAATTACGCAGGGTGATCTGGCCGAGTGGGTTGTGGGGGACGTGATCCCAGAAGATAAAGATCAACGCCAGGCCCCGAAAAAAATCGATGCGCGGGTCGCGTCCGTTCAGCATGGCAGCGGGCTCTTGAACAGGGGTTTAAGTCATGACAGGCGAATGCGCGTGTTGTCACACGCCGCACGTCGGGCGGGCGCAGGTTGGCGGTATTTGTAAGCAATTGCAAAGGCTGGGTATTACTGAATGTCTCTAGACATCGATGACGACCAAGGTGCCGCAGCTACCGGGGCTTACAGCATGAGGAGTGCCGGCTTCTACCAGGTACATCTGGCCGGCAGCCACGTGTATTTGCTCGGTGCCGATGCTCAGGCACAACTGGCCGCTGACCACCAATAACCCCTCATTGTAGGCATGGGTTTCCTCTTCATAAGCCTGCTCATCCATACGCAACACCTTGATCCGCGCTGGGCCAACCTGGCCCAGGCGCGTGGATTTCCAACTGTCGGGCAGTTGCGCGGCAATGGCGCTGAAATCGAATAACGGCATGTGAAGCTCCTTGTTTCAACAATGCCGTCGGTGGTCCGGTTCAGCGGTCAAGAGTGTTCGGATATTTATGCGGCAGCCACTTCCTGCGGCTCAAAACTGTCGGCCCGCGCCATCTGCCACATGCGCGAATAGAACTCGCCATTCACCTCGCCTGTAAGCAACTCGCCAGGCTTGAGGAACACATGCAGCTGCGAGAACAGTTTGATTTCGGTTGCCGACATGCGCCGTACCAAATGCTTGGCCGAGAGTTGCGACGGATGATCCAGGCCGGCCGCAGCGAGCATTTCCGCCAAGGCGTGCAGCGTGTTGCGGTGGAAGTTGAGCACGCGCTGGGCTTTGTCGGGCACCACCAGCGCACGCTGGCGCAGCGGGTCTTGGGTGGCTACGCCAGTCGGGCATTTGTTGGTGTGGCAGCTTTGCGACTGGATGCAGCCGATGGCGAACATAAAGCCGCGCGCCGAGTTGGCCCAGTCTGCGCCGATGGCCAGCACGCTGGCGATATCGAAGGCACTGACGATTTTGCCGCTGGCGCCCAGCTTGATCTTGTCGCGCAGGTTCAGGCCCACCAGGGTGTTGTGCACAAACAGCAGGCCTTCACGCAGCGGCACGCCGATATGGTCGGTGAACTCCACCGGCGCGGCGCCGGTGCCGCCTTCCTTGCCGTCGACCACGATAAAGTCCGGGAGGATGCCGGTTTCGAGCATGGCCTTGGCGATGCCCATGAACTCCCACGGGTGGCCCAGGCAGAACTTGAAGCCCACCGGTTTGCCGCCGGACAGTTCACGCAGTTGCGCGATGAACTGCATCATCTCGATCGGTGTGGAAAAGGCACTGTGGCGCGACGGCGAGATGCAGTCCTCGCCCATCATGATGCCGCGCGTCTCGGCGATTTCCTGGGTGACTTTGTGCTTGGGCAGGATACCGCCGTGGCCGGGCTTGGCACCCTGGCTCATCTTGATTTCGATCATGCGCACTTGCGGGTTCTGCGCCTGCACGGCAAAACGTTCCGGGTCGAAACGGCCGTCGCTGGTGCGGCAGCCGAAGTAGCCGCTGCCCAGTTCCCAGGTCAGGTCGCCGCCGTTTTCGCGGTGGTAAGGGCTGATGCTGCCTTCGCCGGTGTCATGGGCAAAGTTGCCGAGCTTGGCGCCTTGGTTCAACGCGCGAATCGCATTGGCGCTCAACGAGCCGAAGCTCATGGCCGAGATATTGAACACCGAGGCCGAGTAAGGCTGTGTGCACTGCGGGCCGCCAACCATCACGCGAAAGGCGCTGGGATCGCCGAGCGGCGCCGGGCGCATGGAGTGGCCGATGAACTCAAAGCCCGATTGGTACACATCGATCAAGGTGCCGAAGGGTTTGTCGGCGGTTTCGTTCTTGGCGCGCGAGTAGACCAACGAGCGCTGGGCCCGGGAGAAGGGCAGGGCGTCGCTGTCGGATTCGAGCAGGTATTGGCGGATCTCCGGGCGGATGGCTTCCACCAGGTAACGGATATTGCCCAGGATCGGGTAGTTACGGCGCACCGCGTGGGGGCTTTGCAGCAAGTCGAAAAGGCCGAT
Organism: Pseudomonas onubensis; assembly: GCF_965653655.1. Classification (NCBI taxonomy): domain Bacteria; kingdom Pseudomonadati; phylum Pseudomonadota; class Gammaproteobacteria; order Pseudomonadales; family Pseudomonadaceae; genus Pseudomonas; species Pseudomonas onubensis. Next base: position 15,759 of record NZ_CBFHAZ010000107.1, read on the forward strand.
CAGGCTGAGGACGCCGGTGACCAGGGTGATGGGCCACAGCCACTCATGTTCGATAAAAGGCAGGCTGGCGAGGGTAAAAATGACGCACACGGCAAAGAAGGCGTAACGGCTTAGTAACGACAGGCTCATACGGGTTTCCTTGGGTTCGGACTCATCGGCTAGGCGTTTTGCGCCTGAAGAAAGATCGAGAACAGCTCCGACTGGGATTTGATCCCCAGCTTGCTGTACATGTGTTTCTTATGGACTTTCACGGTTTCAACAGAGATTTCCAGCTTACGGGCGATTTCCTTGCTGGAGCAACCGCTGAGCATCAAGCGGCCTACATCCAGCTCGCGGGCAGTGAGTTGTGCGCCCCAGTCATCATTTTGAATCGGCGGTTGCGGCGCGCTCACCTGGTTCAGTTCATGGGGCAGGCGCTGGCGCAGCAGGCTCACCACCCACGGCTGGATCAGTGACAGCAGGGCAATTTGCTGTGGGTCAAAGCGCTGTTTCGAACCCAGCGACAGGCACAGGGTGCGCCCGTCCGGCAGGTGGCAATTGAACTGGATTTCATCGGCCACCACATTCAGGCGAAAGTAGCGCTGGTAGTACTCGGTCAGCTCGAAATGCTCCGGCGCCACTTCCGCCAGGCGCAACAGGCCGGTGCGCGCGTGTTCGCGGCTGGCGATGTAGAACGGGTCGAGCAGGTACAGGCCGTTGAGGTAGTCCTGGAACAGATGGTCCGGCGTGCCGTCGGCACCTGGGCATTCGGCGAAGACCAGCGGTCGGTGCTCACTGCTGAACAGCAAGGCGACCCAACTGTCAGACGGTACGTATTGGTCCAACAGCCGCACCAGTTGGGTCCAGAAATTGGGCTGGTCGAGGGCGTCTATCATTTGCCCCACCGAACGGTGCCAGGCGATGTCTTGCAGCGTCATGCTCATCAATCTACCCCTATCGGGTTACCCCGGCCGCGTAATTCCCTGGCCGGTGTTGGCTGCGCATACTGCGGCACAGATAAAGAACAAGGAATACCCATGAAGGTCGAATTTGCCCAATTGGCAGGCCGCGATAACGGTACAGCTTACAACCTTGAGCGTGCCTTGGCGGCCATTGCTGCGTGCGCCGCCGACACGCAACTGATCGTCTTCCCGGAAACCCACCTGATGGGCTTCCCGTCGTCCGAGGCCGTCGCCGCTATTGCCGAACCGGTGGATGGCCCAACCGTACAAGCGGTTATCCAGGCCGCCCGTGCGCGCAATATCGCCGTGGTCATCGGCATGGCCGAGCACGACGGTGGCCAATTTTATAACACCACCTTGCTGATCACGCCCGACGGCATCGCCCTGCGTTATCGCAAGACCCACCTGTGGGCTTCGGATCGCGGCGTATTCACCGCCGGTGATCGTTACGCCACCTGCCTGTGGAACGGCGTGCGCGTCGGCCTGCTGATTTGCTACGACATCGAGTTCCCGGAAACCGCCCGCGCCCTGGCGCAGTTGGGCGCTGAACTGCTGATCGTCACCAACGGCAACATGGACCCTTACGGCCCCACGCACCGCACCGCGATCATGGCCCGCGCCCAGGAAAACCAGGCGTTTGCGCTGATGGTCAACCGGGTTGAAGAGGGTGACGGCGACCTGTTGTTCGCTGGCGGCAGCGCCCTGGTGGACCCGATCGGCACTTTGTTGTTTGAAGCAGGGCGTGAGGAAGGGCAATTCACCGTTGAGCTGGATCTCGAACAATTGGTGGCAGCTCGCAAGGACTACCGCTACCTCGATGACCAGCGCTTGAAATTGCCCGGCGAGGTGATTGAGCGCAGCGATGGGACGCGCGAATTGCTGATCCCCCAAGCTTAAGACTGGCCCCTTGTGGCGAGGGAGCTTGCTCCCGCTGGGGCGCGTAGCAGCCCTAAGATTCTGGGGCCGCTGCGCAGCCCAGCGGGAGCAAGCTCCCTCGCCACAAAAGCGACATCAATCATAAAAACAGCGTTCGCTTCACCGACTTCAGTTCTGCCATAAATCTAATAAATCAGCGGAGAATCGCTCATGGCTCGTTTGCAACGCACCCTGTCGTTAGGGTCGGTGGTGCTGTTTGGCATCGCCTATATGACGCCGATCATTGTGCTCGGCACCTTCGGCATCCTCGCGCAATCCACCGGCGGTATGGTCCCGGCCGCTTACCTGGCGGCCCTGGTGGCGATGTTCTTTACCGCCATGAGTTATGGGCGTATGGCCCAGGCTTTCCCGGTGGCCGGTTCCGCCTACAGCTATGTGCGCAAGGCCATCAGCCCCAAGCTGGGCTTTATCGCCGGTTGGGCGGTGTTGCTCGACTACCTGTTTCTGCCTATGGCCATCTGGCTGATTGGCGCTGCGTACCTGCATTCGGCGTTCCCGACGGTGCCGCAGTGGGTTTGGGTGCTGGCCTTTATTGGTGTCACCACAGCAATCAACATCATCGGCTTGAAGCTCGCCAACGGTATCAACGCGCTGCTGATGCTGGTGCAATTTCTGGTGCTGATCGCGTTTGTCGCGCTGTGCATCCACTACATCGGCGGTGATGCGAGCAAGCCACTGTGGACGCTTGCACCCTTCTTCAACGGCCAGATGCACATGCCGCTGATCATGAGCGGCGCGGCCATCGCCTGCTATTCGTTCCTGGGCTTTGACGCGGTCAGCACCCTCACCGAAGAAACCCGCGACCCACGTCGCACCATCCCACGGGCGATCATGTTGATCACCCTGATCGGCGGCCTGATCTTCGTCGGTGTCTCGTACTTTGTGCAGATCGCCCACCCGTCGTTCGAATTCGTCGATGTGGATTCGGCGGCCTACGAGATTGCCCGCAACGTGGGCGGCGACCTGTTTGTGTCGATCTTCCTGATCGGCCTGATCGTCGGCCAGTTCGCCTCGGGGCTGTCGGCCCAGGCCAGCGGTTCGCGGCTGTTGTTTGCCATGGGCCGCGACGGCGTGTTGCCCAAGTCGTTCTTCGGCACCTTGCATGCGCGCTTCGGCACGCCGGTCAACAGCATCCTGTTGTGTGCGGTGGTGGCCTTGCTGGCGTTGAAACTCGACGTGACCACCTCTACTTCATTCATCAACTTCGGTGCGTTCCTGGCGTTCAGCCTGGTGAACCTGTCGGTGATCTTTCACTACTGGATCGGCGCCAAAGAGCGCGGTGTGCGTGAGCTGATCCTGTTCCTGGTATTCCCGACCATCGGCCTGTTGGCGGACGTGTGGCTGATGGTCAGCCTTGATCACTTGGCGATTTACCTGGGCGCGGTGTGGTTGGCGATTGGCTTGGTGTACCTGGGCTTTCTCACGCGCGGTTTCTCCAAGCAACCACCGGAAATGGACTTCAAGGAAGCGGCATAGAAGCAGCCGGCCTACTCTTATTGCAATCGGTTCTCGTTTGGGTGCATGATTTGTGTTACTGTATAACACCTAATCGCACCCAGACGCCCCGGAGGCCTTATGAAAGCTGGTATCCATCCCGACTACCGCACCGTGCTGTTCCACGACACCGCCGCCGACGTGTTCTTCCTGATCGGCTCCACCGCTGACAGCGATCGCACCCACACACACAGCGACGGCAACACTTATCCATACATCCCGCTGGACGTTTCCAGCGCCTCGCACCCGATCTACACCGGCCAGCAGCGCAAGACCCAGGTCGAAGGCCGGATCGCCGGGTTCAACAAGCGTTTCGCTTCGTTTGGGTCGAGCCCGAAAAAAGCCGAGGCGTGAGGCGTTTGTGTTTTACCTCGAAGGCCGCTGCCGTTTCTGGAGCGGCTTTTTTTGTATTGATGTCGTAACGCCATCATTTTTCCGAAAAACCGACTAAACTACTCGGTAAACGCCAGGAAGGCAGACCCAGACCATAAGGACCGCACACCGACGATCCGAGGTGTCCCATGGGAGAGCCCGTTACTTTCACCGATGCCGACCGCCCCGTTGTGCTGTTGATTGACGCCCACACGGACGTATTGCACAGCCTCATGCAGTTGCTGCGCCTGGAACCCTTCGAACTGCTCAGCGCCACCTGCGCCGCCGACGCCCTGGCGCTGCTCGCCAGCCAACCGATCGACCTGGTGATGAGCGCCGCACGCCTGCCGGACATGGACGGCGCCTCGTTGCTGGCGCACATCCACCAACACTACCCACACACCGTGCGCATCCTGCTGACCGGCGAGACCGACCTGACGCTGATCATCAAAGCCATCAACGAAGGCCAGATCTACCGTTACCTGAGCAAACCCTGGAACGATGAGGAATTGCTGTTGGCCCTGCGCCAGTCCTTGGCTCACCAGCATTCCGAGCGTGAACGCGGGCGCCTGGAACAGCTGATCCAACAGCAGAACGATGAACTCAAGCAGCTCAATGCCAGCCTGGAAAAGCGCGTGGTCTCGCGCACCAGCGAGCTGCAGCAAACCGCCGACATGCTTGACCTTGCCTACGAGGAGCTCAAGCACAGCTACGCCACCGGCACCGAAGTGTTCTCGCTGCTGGCCAACCTGCGCCTGCCGCGCGCCAAACAAACCAACCGGCAGATCATCGAGCTGGTGCGCACCTGGTGTGTGGCCCACGGCGTTGATGAAGCGAGCAACCGCGACCTGACCATGGCCGCCGCGCTTTACAACATCGGCAAGCTGAGCTGGAGCGACAGCATGATGGCCTCGCCTTCGGACCTGCTGCACAGCAGCGACCGTGAACGCTACCGCGCCTATGCCACCCAAAGTGAATCGCTGTTGATGACCCTGGAGCCGATGAAAGATGCCGCGCGGCTGATCCGCCATCACCAGGAACGCTGGGATGGCAGCGGGTTTCCCGACCATCTCAAGGGCGAAGCGATTCCCGCCGGTTCGCGCCTGCTCAAACTCGCGGTGGACTTTATCGAGCTGCAAAAAGGCCTGATCCTCGAGCGCCAGATGAACAGCGACGAAGCGCTGCTGTACATCCGCAAGTACGCCGGCAGGCTGTATGACCCGGTTATGGTCGAAGACTTTGTGCTGGTGTGCGCCACCTACCTCAATGACGTGACCCTGGGCGACCCCAGCGTGAAAGTGCTGGGTACCCGCGAGCTGGCCGAAGGCATGGTGCTTGCGCGCAACCTCAATGCCGACAACGGCATGTTGCTGCTCAATGCCGGCAAGGTGCTGAACCTGCCGTTGGTGGACAAGTTGATTGCGTTCGAGACCATGGAAGGCGCGCGCTATAGCGTATTTATCAAAGAAGACGCGATCATCCCAGGCTGAACACAATCAAAAATGTGGGAGCGGGCTTGCTCGCGAATACGGTGTGTTAGTCATTACATCTGTAACTGACACACCGCTTTCGCGAGCAAGCCCGCTCCCACAGTGGATTGCGGCGTGCTTGTGACCGTGTGATCCTTGCGTCTTTACCTTCAAGGAAGACTTTTGCATGACCTCCACCATCCGCATCGCCGCCGCCCTCTTGATCGGCAGCGACGGCCAAACCCTGCTGGTGCGCAAACGTGGCACCCAGGCCTTCATGCAGCCCGGCGGCAAGATCGATGCCGGTGAGCAACCTGTCGAGGCGCTGGCCCGTGAGCTGTATGAGGAACTGAACCTGCGTATCGCCCCGAGTGACGCTGTGTACTTGGGCAACTTCTCGGCGCCCGCCGTCAACGAGCCGGGCTTTACCGTACAAGCCGGGCTGTTCCGAGTACACATCGACGTGCCGGTGACGCCGGCGGCCGAGATTGAAGAAGTGCGCTGGATCGACCCGGCCGGTGAGGGTGGTTTGCACCTGGCGCCGTTGACCCGCGATTTGATCCTGCCGTTTTACCGAAAGTCGCTCACTGCATGCTGATTCGCAAGCTGGGGGCGAATGACGCCGAGGCTTATCGGGCGTTGATGCTGGAGGCTTACGGTGCCTATCCCCAGGCGTTTACCTCCAGCGTGGCGGAGCGCGCGCGGATGCCGTTGAGCTGGTGGGAAAAGCGCATTGAGAGCCCACTGGATTACTTGCTTGGCGCCTTTGACGAGGGCGTCCTGGCCGGCATTGTCGGCCTGGCCTTCGAACCTCGGGAAAAGGCCCGGCACAAAGTGACGCTGTTCGGCATGTACGTGACCGAGGCTTATCAGCGCAAGGGCCTGGGCCATCAGTTGGTGGAGGCGGCGCTCGATGCCGCGCGACGCCAGCCCGGCGTTAAACTGATCCAACTGACCGTCACCGCCGGCAACGACGCCGCCTTCGCGTTGTACCAGCGCTGCGGTTTTATTCAGTACGGCCTGGAGCCGTTGGCGGTGCGGGTGGGGATCGAGTACTTCGACAAGATCCATCTGTGGCGTGAACTCAGAGCCGACTGAAATTCCATAGGGGAACCATAGTTCTGTGTGGGAGCTGGCTTGCTCGCGAATGCGGTGGGTCAGTGACAGATTAATTGACTGACCCACCGCAT
>NZ_CBFHAZ010000108.1:0-22135 GCF_965653655.1 Pseudomonas onubensis
GCGGAGTGTCAGTCACCCAATTTATCGACTGAACCACCGCCTTCGCGAGCAAGCCCGCTCCCACAGGTTACTTGTGTTGTTGGTTAGGCTGGTGATTGGCCTACTTGCGCTGTAGCAAACCCGGCAACTGCGCCACCAGCTTTTGATTATTCAACGGCGCACGAATAAACCCACGCTGCGTGCCGTCCGGGCCGATCAACGCCAGGTTGCCGCTGTGGTCCACGGTGTAGTTGGGCTTACTGGTATCGGCCGGAATAAACGGAATGCTCACCGCATTCGAGACCTTCTGCACATCCTCCACATTCGCGCCGGTCAGGCCTTCGAATTGCGGGTCGAAGTAGCCCAGGTACTGCTTGAGCTGGGTCGGCGTGTCGCGGTTGGGGTCGACGCTGACCAGGATCACCTGCAACTTATCCACCGCCTCTTTAGGCAATTCGCTCTTGATCTGGCGCAGTTGCGCGAGGGTGGTCGGGCAGATGTCCGGGCAGAAGGTGTAACCGAAGAACAGCAGGCTCCACTTGCCTTTCAACTCGTTGACCACCACCGGCTGGCCGTCCTGATTGGTCATGGTCACCGGCGGCAGCTGGCGGCTTTGCGGCAGCAGGATAATGCCGGCGTCGATCAGTGCGGTAGGGTCGCCCTGGCCTTTGCCGCTGAGCACTTTGTTAACGGTCAGGCCCATGATCAACGCGACGATGGCCACCAGGATAAAGACGGTTTTTTGAGTTCGAGTCATAGGTTCAACAATAGGTAGTGGTCGACGAGCAGCGCGATAAACAGCAGCAGCAAGTACCAGATAGAGTACTTGAAGGTGTTGATCGCCGCGTGCGGCTTGCTGCCACGGTACAGCACCCAGGCCCATTGCAGAAAGCGCCCGCCCAATACCAGCGCACATGCCAGGTACAGCAGGCCACTCATATGGATCACATAGGGCATGAAGCTCACCGCCAGCAAGGCAAAGGTGTAGAGCAGGATATGCACCTTGGTGTAATGCTCGCCGTGGGTGACCGGCAGCATCGGGATATCGGCCTTGGCGTATTCCTCCTTGCGGTGAATGGCCAGGGCCCAGAAGTGCGGCGGGGTCCAGGCGAAGATGATCAGCACCAGCAGCAGCGGCTCGGCGCTGACATGCCCGGTAACCGCGACCCAGCCGAGCAGCGGTGGCGCAGCACCGGCCAGGCCGCCGATCACGATATTTTGTGGCGTGGCACGCTTGAGAAAGCCGGTGTAGATCACCGCGTAACCCAGCAATGAGGCCAACGTGAGCCAGGCCGCCAACGGGTTGGTGAACGCCAGCAACAAGGCCAAACCTGCAACAGCCAGAAACAATGCAAACGCCAATGCCGCCACGGGTGACACGCGCCCTTCTGCCAACGGCCGTTTATGCGTGCGCGCCATCACCGCATCGATGCGCCGATCCACCACATGGTTAACCGCCGCCGCACCACCGGCGCACAGGGCGATACCCAAATTGCCGAACACCAGCACCGTCCACGGCACCCCGGCGCGGGTCGCGAGGAACATGCCCACCAAGGACGTGATGAGCATCAGCACCACCACTTTCGGCTTGGTCAGCTCCAGGTAATCGCGCCAGATCGCCTGATCGTGACGCGCGCCGATCAAGGTCGCCATGGCATCTCTCCTTTAAGGGTGATGAGGCCCGATACGTGTTTGCGCGGGATAAAACGCCAGCCAAACGGCAGTTGATTACGCACCCGGACCAGGCTGGTACGGGCGTGGTAGTTGACCAACACCAACGTAAGCAATAAACCCGCCCCACCGGCGTTGTGCCCGACCGCCACGGGCAGTGGCAAGCCGAACGCCACATTGCTCACGCCCAGGCAGATTTGCGCCGCGAGGGCGATCAGCAGCAGGCCTGCCAGCCGGGTCATGCCCACGGCGCGCAATTGCCAGGCCAGCCCCAGCAGCACCAGCGTCACCAGCACCGCGCCGATGCGATGGGTCAGGTGGATGGCCGTGCGCGCTTCACTGTCGAGCTGGCCACCGAGGTAATTGGGGCCGATATGCTGGGTGAGGTGAAACCCGTTGGCAAAGTCCGCCGCCGGCCACCATTCGCCATGGCAAGTCGGCAAGTCGACACAGGCCACGGCCGCGTAGTTGGAGCTGACCCAACCGCCCAGCGCAATCTGCCCGATCACCAGCACCAGGCCCGCTGTGGCCCAATACTGCAGGCGCTTGGGCACGATCAATGCGGGCAACACGCCGGACAGTCGCAGGGTCAGCAAAAACAGCAGGCTCAATGTGGCAAAACCGCCGAGCAAATGCCCCGTTACCACTTGCGGCCACAGCTTGAGCGTCACCGTCCACATCCCGAACGCCGCCTGGGCAAACACCACCGCCAACACAAACAGCGGCAATTTCACTGGCTGCCCTGGATCACGCCGATGGCTCCATGAGCGCGCCGCCAGCAGCACAATCAGCAAGCCCAAGGTGCCGGCAAAGTAGCGATGCGTCATCTCGGCCCAGCCCTTGTCGGCCTCTACCGGTGTGTCGGGAAAATGCAGCTCGGCATGCGCCAGCTGGGCTTCGCTTTGCGGCACGCTGATAAACCCGTAGCAGCCGGGCCAGTCCGGGCAGCCGAGGCCGGCGTGGGTCAAGCGCGTGTAGGCGCCCAGCAGCACGACCAGCAGCGCCAGCAAGGTGGCAAACAACGCGAGGCGAAATCCAGGTTTGGCCATGACGATGCCCTTATCCGATGTTCGACAGTTTCAGCAGCAAGCGCAGGTCGTTGAGCAAGTCCTTGCCCTTGACCTTGGCGTCGTAGCGCAGCACCAGGTTGCCGTGTGGGTCGACGATCCACAGTTGCGCCTCGCCCGGCGCGGCGGCGTTTTTACTGAAGGTGGTCAGGTCCAGCGGGTAGCGCTGCAGTTGCGGGTATTCGGCCTTGAGCTTGGCGTCGTAATCGCTGCTCACTGGCTGCACACTCGCCAGTGCATGGCTGGCGCGAGAGGCATCGCGGCCCAGGCTGATTTGCAGCTGGCGCGCCAGGTACACCAGTTGCTGGCACTCGGCAGCACACGCGGTGGGCGCAGTGACCAACAGTTGCCAACGGTCTTCATCGGCCTGTACGCCAATGTCGGCGCGGGTCTGGCCGTTGCCGATCATCTCACCGTGGTAACTGCGGCTGTCGGGCACCCAGAACTGCAACTTGTACATAAAGGTGGCCAGCGCCATCGGGCCGATCACCATCATCAGGATCAGAATCAGCTGCCAGCGGCCTTTGCGACGGTCGGGTGCCTCAGACGTGCTGGGTGGATTCATGGCCGCTCCCATGGGGTTTCTCCTTTTTGTTATGCCATCCGAGGTAGAGGTAAAGCGCCAGCAACGCCAGTGCCATGGCGAACCACTGCACGGCGTAGCCCAAGTGTTTTTCCGGGCCCATGGCGACCACCGGCCAGGTCGTGTCGTAGGTTCCGGGACCGGGTTCGGCGCGCAGCTCATAGGCAAAACCGCTGCGGCCCAACTCCGCCCAGAGCGCGGCGAGATGCAACGCAGTCAGCAAGCGCGGCCATTGCGCGGTGGCGGGGTCGGCGTGCAGTTGGAAGGTTTCGCCGGGGGCGATGTACACCCAGGCATCCAGATTCAACGGTTGTTCAGGCGTGGTGAACACGGGCGGCGTGCGCCGGTCCGGCCAAGGCAGCCAGCCGCGATTGAGCAACAGCCATTCGCCGCTGGCCTGGTCGTGAAAGGGCTGCAACAGTTCAATACCGGCCTTGCCGTCGCGCATGCGGTTGTCGAGCAGCACGCTGTGCTCAGCATCGAACTGGCCGCGCAGGCGCACCCGGCGAAAGGCCGGGTCAGCCATGCCCTCGAGCTGCACGCTGCTGACCGGCTCAGCCACGCGCCGTTCGGCATAGCTGTCCACCAGCAGCTGTTTTTCATGCCCGCGAGCCAGTTGCCAGAACCCCAGGCCCACCATCAGCGGCAGCAATACCAACACCACCAGCGTGGGAGCGAGCCCTGGGCGAAAGTCTTTTATGGCGCTGGCTATACTTGTTTTCATTGCCCGCCTTTTCATTGCCCGCCCATCCGAATGGAACCTGACCATGCTCAAAGCAGCCATTGCCCTGATGCTGATCGCGACTGTCGTGAGCCTGTTCAGTGGCTTGTTCTTTCTGGTCAAGGACGAGGGCAACTCCAACCGCCTCGTCACTGCCTTGACCGTGCGTGTTGTACTGGCCGCGATCACCGTGGGCTTGATCGCCTGGGGCTTTTTCAGCGGCCAGTTGGTGTCTCATGCCCCGTGGTAGAACGCCTCACAGCACGTAAACGAAGAAAAACAGGCCGATCCACACCACATCCACAAAGTGCCAATACCAACTGGCCGCCTCGAAACCGAACTGGTGCTCGGCGTTGAAGTGCCCCTTGAGGATGCGCATCAGCATCACGAACAGAATGATGGTGCCGATGGTCACGTGGGCGCCGTGAAAGCCGGTGAGCATGAAGAAGGTCGCGCCGTACACGCCCGAGCCAAGGGTCAGGCCCAGCTCTTTGTAAGCGTGCATGTACTCCTCGGCCTGAAAGCCCAAAAAGGCCCAACCCAGCAGCACCGTCAGCGCCAGCCAGACTTTCAGCGCGCCGCGATGGCCCTTGCGCAACGCGTGGTGGGCAATGGTGATGGTCACGCTGGAGCTGACCAGCAAGATCGTATTGACCAGCGGCAAACCCCATGGGCTGATGGTGCCTTCGGGCGGCGGGTACAGTTTCGGGTCAGGGTTGTTGAGCAACGGCCAGGCAAATTCGAAGTTCGGCCACAGCATATGCGCGACGCCCTTGGAGCCTTCACCCGCCAGCCATGGCGCGGACATATGCCGCACATAAAACAGCGCGCCGAAGAACGCGATAAAGAACATCACCTCGGAAAAAATGAACCAGGTCATGCCCCAGCGAAACGAGCGATCCATCTGCGGGCTGTACAAACCCGCGCGGCTTTCCTTGATGACCGCGCCGAACCAGCCGAACAGCATGTAGGCCAGCAACAGCCCGCCGACGAAAAAGATCCACGGGCCGTGGGATTCCGGGCGCGCTGCCTTGAGGTCGTTGAACCACACGGCCAGGCCGTACACCGTGATCAACATGCCAAACGTAGCAATTATTGGCCATTTGCTTTGCGCTGGTACGTAGTACGTATCATGAGACGACATGTATTCGCTCTCCTGATTGAGGGGGCAAACAGTAGCTAGCCGCCGGTATGGACGGCCACCGGCGGTTGGCGCGCAGTGATGTCAAACAGCGTGTATGCCAGGGTCAAATGCTTCACATCCTTGGGCATGGCGCGATCGACGATAAAGCGCACAGGCATTTCAATGCGCTGACCTGGCTGCAGCACTTGCTGGGTGAAGCAAAAACATTCGGTCTTGTGGAAATACATCGCCGCTTCGGCCGGGGAAATACTCGGCACGGCCTGGGCGGTCATGGGTTTATCCGTGGGGTTGTAGGCCACGAACAGCATCTCGGTGACGGCGCCGGGGTTGACCACCACCTCATCGGCTTTGGAGTGGAATTCCCAGACCATGTCGATGGCATTGGTGGACATAAACTGCACGCGCACTTGGCGTGTGGGGTCCACCACCTGCTCGCCTTCGTACTGCCCGGCGGTCTTGCCATTGATGCCGAACGCCTTGCACATCACGTCGTAGATCGGCACCAGGGCGAAGCCGAACGCGAACATCGCCACTACCAGGATCAGCAGGCGAGTGACCAGGCGCTTGATGGGAACGGACTCAAGCATGGCGCTCACCCAAGGCGAATGCGGTCAATGTGGGAGCGGCGGTGCGACGATTCGACTTGCTCGCGAATGCGTTTTCATAGCCGCTGAAAATATTGACTGACACACCGCTTTCGCGAGCAAGCCCGCTCCCACACTGACAGTGTTCACAGCGCGACAAAGCGTTCACTTGACCTCCGGCGGCGTCGTAAACGTGTGATACGGCGCGGGCGAGGGGATGCTCCATTCCAGGCCTTCAGCGCCATCCCATGGCTTGGCCGGCGCCGGCGGGCCACCACGGATGCACTTGATCACGATAAACAGGAAGAAGATCTGCGTTGCGCCAAACATGAACGCGCCGATCGAGGAAACCATGTTGAAGTCTGCAAACTGCAGGTTGTAGTCCGGCACCCGGCGCGGCATGCCGGCCAGGCCGACAAAGTGCATCGGGAAGAACGCCATGTTCATGCCCACAAAAGACAGCCAGAAGTGCAGCTTGCCCAGGGTTTCGTCGTACATGTGGCCGGTCCATTTCGGCAACCAGTAGTAGGCTGAGGCGAAGATGCCGAAGATCGCGCCGGGTACCAGTACGTAATGGAAGTGCGCCACTACAAAGTAGGTGTCGTGGTACTGGAAGTCCGCCGGGGCAATCGCCAGCATCAGCCCGGAGAAACCGCCGATGGTGAACAGAATCACAAAGGCCACGGCAAACAGCATGGGTGTCTCAAACGTCAGCGAGCCTTGCCACATGGTGCTCACCCAGTTGAACACCTTCACCCCCGTGGGCACTGCGATCAGCAGCGTGGCGTACATGAAGAACAGCTCGCCCACCAACGGAATGCCCACCACGAACATGTGGTGCGCCCACACGATGAACGACAGAAACGCGATGCTCGCCGTGGCGTAAACCATCGAGGTGTAGCCGAACAGCGGCTTGCGCGAGAAGGTCGGGATGATCGAGCTGACGGCGCCAAACGCCGGCAGGATCATGATGTACACCTCGGGGTGGCCGAAGAACCAGAACACATGCTGGAACAGCACCGGGTCACCGCCACCGGCCGCACTGAAGAAGCTGGTGCCGAAGTGAATGTCCATCAGCATCATGGTCACGCAACCGGCCAGCACCGGCATCACCGCGATCAGCAGGAAGGCGGTAATCAGCCAGGTCCACACGAACAGCGGCATTTTCATCAAGGTCATGCCGGGCGCGCGCAGGTTGAGAATGGTGGCGACCACATTGATCGCGCCCATGATCGAGCTGATGCCCATCAGGTGAATGGCAAAGATGAAAAACGTCACGCTTTCCGGCGCGTAGGTGGTGGAGAGCGGGGCGTAGAAGGTCCAGCCGAAGTTCGGCCCGCCGCCCGGCGTGAATAACGTCGAGACCAGCAGCAGGAACGCTGCCGGCAATAGCCAGAAACTGAAGTTGTTCATGCGCGGCAAGGCCATGTCCGGCGCGCCGATCATCAGCGGGATCATCCAGTTGGCCAGGCCGACGAATGCCGGCATCACCGCGCCAAACACCATGATCAGGCCGTGCATGGTGGTCATCTGGTTGAAGAACGCCGGCTGCACAATCTGCAGGCCGGGCTGGAACAACTCGGCGCGGATCACCATGGCGAACGAGCCGCCGAGCAGGAACATGGTGAAGGCGAACCACAGGTACATTGTGCCGATGTCTTTGTGGTTGGTGGTCAGCACCCAGCGCATCAAGCCTTTGGCGGGGCCGTGGGCATGGTCGGCATGACCATGGTCGATCACAGTGCTCATGGCCGTTCTCCTGCAAAGGAAGGGGCTGTGCGGTTCAGGGCATACGCAGTTGAGGCCGTCATTTGCTTTCCGCCTGTTTCAGAGCCAGCACGTCTTTGGGCGTGACCATGTCGCCTTTGTTGTTGCCCCAGGCGTTGCGTTCGTAGGTGACCACGGCGGCGATATCGACTTCCGACAGCTGTTTGCCGAACGCCGCCATGGCAGTGCCGGGCTTGCCGAAGTACACGCGGTGCAAGTGGTCTTCCTTAGGCCCGGTGGCAATTGGCGAGCCCTTGAGCGCCGGGAACATCGGCGGCAAGCCCTGGCCTTCGGCTTGGTGACAGGCCACGCAGGTGGTGTGGTAAACCTTGTCGCCACGCGCCACCAGCTCATCCAGCGTCCACTCTTTGGACGTCAGCTCCTTGAGCTTGGCGGCCTCTGCCTTGCGCTCGCCCAGCCAGGTGTCGTAGTCGGCCTTGGATTTAACCTCGACCACAATCGGCATGAAGCCGTGGTCTTTGCCGCACAGTTCGGCGCACTGGCCACGGTAGATGCCGGGCTTCTCGACCCGGGTCCAGGCCTCGTTGACGAAACCGGGGATCGCATCGCGCTTGACCGCAAAGGCCGGCACCCACCAGGAGTGGATCACGTCGGCGGCCGTCACCAGAAAGCGCACCTTGGCACCCACCGGCAGCACCAGCGGCTGGTCGACTTCGAGCAAGTAGTGTTCGCCCTTCGTCGCCTGGTTATGGATCTGCTCGGCGGGCGTGGCCAGGTTGCTGAAGAACTCCACGTCCTGGCCCAGGTATTTGTAGTGCCACTTCCACTGATAGCCGGTGACCTGGATATCGATATCCGACTCACTGCTGTCGTAGATGTTGATCAGGGTTTTGGTTGCCGGAATGGCCATGGCCACCAGGATCAGCAAGGGCACCACGGTCCAGAGGATTTCCACGGTCGTGCTCTCGTGGAACTTGGCCGCCACCTGGCCCGTGGAGCGCCGGTGCAGGATCATCGACCAGAACATCGCGCCAAACACGACGATGCCGATCACCACACAGATCCAGAAAATGGTCATGTGCAGGTCAAACACGGCGTGACTGACTTCAGTAGCCCCTGGCGCCATATTCGTTGTCCAGGCGGCGTGCGCCTGGCCGAATACTGACCACAACAGTAGGCCCATCCAAACGTGTGGATGTCGCGTCATTGCGGGTTCCCCTTTATGTTTCTTGTTATCCCGCCGGTTTGCACCTGCGGCGAAGGGAGCGGCTTCCATACTGCTTACAACCGCCAAGCCTTGCCTGCGTCATGCAGTTGGGCGTCATCAGCTAATTGCGTACAAATCCGAGTATAGACAGCCGGGGCAACCCCGCAATGTGTAGGGGCAAATGAGCAGAAACAGACGGGCGGGCCCAATAAAACCGGGGGCGCAAACGTTTATCCGACGAACGATGGCATTTCGATATAACGCGCATGCATAACCATGAAATAATTATGACAAATGCGTCTTAGGCGCTCGTATAAACGAGCTACCTTATCCTCTCCCTTTTCCTACGCCTGTTTCACTGGAGCCTTCATGAACACCGCCGCATTGCGCGAGCAGATTTCCCGTGCCCATCAACACGAAGCCACTACGGGCCAGCTTGCCCAGCAGCTGGAAAAACAATTGCCGCACCTGCATTCGACCATCTCCCTGGCTGACGGTGATCGCAACATTGTCATGACCCGCTTTGTCACTGCCTACATCGAACTGGTTCCGGACTTGCTGGAAGCCGCCAACGATGTGGCCCGCGAAGCCGGTATCGAAAGCCAGATCAAACCGGTGCTGAAAATCGCCGAGCATTTCTTCCTGCAGCCGCCTGCGATCCTGGCCGGCCATGAAGGCCTGGACGGCTTGCTGGATGAGGCCTACCTGGCTCACCGCTTGGTTGAAGAGGTCAACGACCTGTATATCAAGCATTTCGGCCAGCCGTTGATTCCGGCGGATACCACTGTCGCCAACTTGATTGCCCATCAACTGATCGGTGAGCAGTTCGCCAATCAGCTGGATGAAGCCGTGCATTTGGCGGTGGATGAGATGCTCAACGACGAAAGCTTTGCGCTGGAGTCGGTTGAGGCCTATCGCGAACAGCTCAAAAGCCCGGCAACGGAAGCGGCGTGGAAGCGCTGGCCGTGCCTGTCGCGGCAACTGGGCGTTGAGTTGGCACTGGATCAGCCGGCCTGATTTTCAAGCCAACATAGAACTGAATGTGGGAGCGGGCTTGCTCGCGAAGGCGGTGTGTCAGCCAAAGTGATGTTGACTGATCTACCGCTTTCGCGAGCAAGCCCGCTCCCACAGTTTTGATCCGATTTCGTCAGGTGACTGGCGGCGCCGAACCTATCCCCACCGTCGTCCTCACCCGGCCTTCCAGCCTGCGCTTCAACCCACGCGCTTCGATCACCAGCGTCGAACCCTTGGCCGCATTCGCCCGGCCCCATTCCTCCAGCAATTCCAGACACGAATGGTCGATGTAGCTCAAGTTACTCAGCGGCACATGCAAGGTGGTCCCCGCAGGCACCGTCGACAACACCTGAGTCAGCGCCGGCACCTTCAGAAAGGTCGCCGCACCGGTCAATCGCAGCTCCATCTCACCCTTTTGGGGCAAATCGATCAGGCTGACTTTCAATCGCGAAGCTTTAAACGCGAGCTTCAGCAACGTGAGCCCAAAGCCCACCAATACGCCGGTCAGCAGGTCGGTGAAGATGATTGCGAGTGCCGTGGCGGCGTAGGTAAACATCGGCATCCGCCCATAACGGCCCAGCGCGCGGAACGCCTTGACGTCCACCAGCTTGATCCCGGTGTACACCAGCACGCCCGCCAAACTCGCCACCGGAATGCTTTGCAGCACACTCGACAGCAGCAACACAAAACCCAGCAGCCACACACCATGGAACATCGCCGACAGCCGCGTGGTAGCCCCGGCCTGCACGTTGGCCGAGCTGCGCACGATCACGCCGGTCATCGGCAAGGCGCCCACCAAGCCACAGAGCATGTTGCCCACACCTTGGGCAGACAGTTCCTTATCGAAGTCGGAGCGCTGGCCGCTGTGCATCCGATCGACCGCTGCCGCAGACAACAGGGTTTCGGCGCTGGCAATAAACGCGACGGCGAAGGCGGCGATCAGCAGTTGCGGGTCGGCCAGGTTCAGAAGGTCGCTGGGGCGCAGCCAGTCGATGGCGTCGGCGAGGTTTTCCGGCACCTCCACGCGCTTGACCTGCAACGCCAGCACCAGGCTGGTTACCGTCGCCAAGCCCACACCCAGCAACGCACCCGGTACGAAACGCAGTTTTTGCGGACGGAATTTATCCCAGCAGTACATCACCAGCATGGTGGACAGGCCCAGCAAGCCAGCCTGCCAACCCAGGCCACCGCCCAGCGTCGGAATCGCCTCGGCCACGGCCGCCGGGAAGCCTGCCAGGTTATCCAGCCCTGACGGTTTGGGCGCGCCGTCGAGCATCACATGCACCTGCGACAACACAATCAATACGCCGATACCCGCGAGCATGCCGTACACCACCGCCGGCGCCGTGACCCGGAACCAGCAGCCCAGGCGCAAGCGCCCGGCCACCAGTTGCAGGAACCCCGCCAGCAACAGAATCGGCCCGAGCATCATCATCCCGTGCTGGCGCACCAACTCGAACACCAACACCGCCAGCCCCGCCGCCGGGCCACTGACCTGCAGCGGCGAGCCCGCCAGCCAACCCACCACCAGGCCACCGATAATCCCGGTGATCAAACCCTTGGCCGGCGGCATGCCGGACGCAATTGCGATGCCCATGCACAAGGGCAGGGCGACTAGAAACACAACCACCGAGGCCAGCAGCTCCCGTGGCAATACAGCTTTCAATTGAGCAGCACGCATGATGGCTCTCCCGAGGGATTCGCCGGGCGCGGCAAAGCCTGGCTGCATCCATGGCAGCCACCGCTTGACCCGGCAGGGAAGTGTTTTAGAAGCGCGCTCTAGGCGTCGCGCAAGGAATCGGCTCGGTGCCGTTCAGCGGTCTGAATGCCGCCTGGTCCGCATCGTAAGCGCGGATTTCGCTGGTCTCGATGTTGTAGATCCAACCATGGATAAACAAATGACCATTGGCCATACGCGAAGCCACAGAAGGGTGGGTACGCAGATGCTGCAACTGGGCGATGACGTTTTCTTCGGTCAGCACCTTCATGCTCTCGCCTTCGTTGGCGCAGTCGCAGTTGTCTTCAACCATAGACTTGGCGACTTCGGCGTGACGCAACCACGCCCGCACCGTCGGCATTTTTTCCAGGCTGTCGGGGTTGAGTACTGCGCGCATGGCGCCGCAATCGGAGTGCCCGCACACGATGATGTGCTGTACACCCAGGGCGAGTACCGCGTACTCGATGGCGGTGGAAACCCCGCCATTCATCTGGCCGTAGGGCGGCACCACGTTGCCGACATTACGCGTCACAAACAAATCGCCGGGGGAGCTTTGGGTGATCAACTCGGGCACGATCCGTGAGTCGGCGCATGTAATAAACATCGCCCGAGGGCTCTGGGCCGTGGCGAGTTTCTTGAACAGTTCTTCCTGCTGCGGGAAGACGTCGTGATGGAAATGCAAAAAGCCGTCAACGATGTGCTTTAACGCTGCATCGGCAGACTCCGCCACCTGAGGGGCTGAAGCCGACGCAGCCAACGGCTGTTTATCCTTGTCACTCATGATTCATCCTCTTGATTAATGCAGGGGGAGTGTTCAGGTCAGTTCGACGCCTGACTATTGGAATAGTTGAAAAACTAAACAAAGCAAGGCGTCGACTCGTTGGTCACTCGCTGAACAAGGTAACCGTCGAAACTTAACTCAAACTGAATGAACCGCTCTAGAACGCGGGTTTCAGTGATGTCAAAACGCGACTATTCCTACAAGGGCGTGCGTTCGTCCTTACCAGTTTACAACAATGCCATCTGCCTTCCCGGTGGGCAAAACGCGGTGCAATCCAGATTAAACCCTTCCCGCCGATTCAGCCCCAACCGCTTGATCGCCTTGCTGAAGCGCTGCGCGAGTAAATCGGCAAACGGCCCCTCGCCACGCATGCGCACACCGAAGCGGCTGTCGTACACCTCACCACCGCGCACCTGGCGCACCAGGCTCATCACATGGGCGGCGCGCTGCGGGTAATGCGCCGCCAGCCACTCCTCGAACAATGGCGCCACCTCCAGCGGCAAGCGCAGCATCATGTAGGCGGCGCTCTGCGCACCGGCGGCGTGGGCTTCGGCCAGCAGGCTTTCCAGCTCGCTGTCGTTGATCATCGGGATCATCGGCGAGCACAACACGCCCACCGGGATACCCGCCTCGCGCATCACCCGAATCGCCCGCAACCGCGCCTTGGGCGCCGCCGTGCGCGGCTCCAGGATGCGCTTGAGCTCGTCGTCCAGGCTGGTGAGGCTGATCATCACCGCCACCAGCCGCTGACGCGCCAATTCGGTAAGCAGGTCGAGGTCACGCAGAATCAGCGAGCCCTTGGTGATGATGGTCACCGGGTGCCGATAGCGCAGCAGCACTTCGAGAGTTTGCCGGGTGATTTTATAGTCGCGTTCGATAGGTTGGTACGGGTCGGTATTGGAACCCAGGTTGATCGGCGCGCACACATAACCTGGCTTGGACAGCTGTTGCTCCAGCACCTCGGCGGCGTTGGTCTTGGCGATCAGTTTGGTTTCGAAATCCAGCCCTGGCGACAGGTCCCAATAGGCATGGCTGGGCCGCGCATAGCAGTAGATGCAGCCATGCTCGCAGCCGCGATAGGGGTTGATGGAGCGGTCGAACGGCAAGTCCGGCGAGTTGTTGCGGGTGATGATGCTCTTGGCCGTTTCGATACGCACTTCGGTGCCCTGGGTCGGCGGCACTTCCTGGAACCAACCGTCGTCCTCGGCCACGCTGACAGTCGGCGCAAAGCGGTTGTGCAGGTTAGTGGCGGTGCCCCGGCCACGGGGCGGCAACGGAGTAGACATGAAAACGCCTCGATACTGTTTTTATATACAGTATCGAGGCACGAGGTTTCTGACCAGTGCCGTTTGGCGGTCAGGCCAGGATCAATGCTTTTGCGTCACCTGCCCCAAGTCGTCACCCGACGTGCTGCGCATATCGCTCTTGCGCAGGTCGGCCACATCACTGGCTTTGACTGGCGCGCCTTTATTGCCCCAGCTGCCACGGACGAAACTGACCACATCCGCGACTTCCTGGTCCGACAGACGCCATGCGAACGCCGGCATGGTGAAGGTCGACGGCGCCGTGTGAGTGGCTGGCAAGGTGCCGCCGTTCAACACGATGTTGATCAACGAGGTGGCGTCCGCCGTCTGCAACACCGGGTTACCCGCCAGCGCCGGGAACACCCGCGTATAGCCATGGCCGTCGGTACGGTGGCAGGCCGCGCAGTTGTCGATGTACACCGACGCGCCCGGTTTGCTGTCGTCACCTTTCCACAGCGCCTCGGCCACTTGCTTGTCGTACTGGTGCGGCTGGTCCTTCGGATCTACCGCCGGCAGGCTCTTGAGGTAGCGGGCGATCGCAGTGAGGTCGTCCTGGGTCATGTACTGCATGCTGTGCACGACCACATCACTCATGCCACCAAACACCGCGCTGCGGTCACTGCGGCCGGTCTTGAGGAACTGCACCAGTTGCTCTTCGCTCCAGCTGCCGAGGCCGTCCTTGTGGTCGCCGCGCAGGCTTTTCGCGATCCAGCCTTCCAGCGGCGCACTGCCAGACAGGAACGCGTTGCCGTCAGTCGCGCTCAGGGCCTTTTCCTGCATGGTCAGGGCACGCGGTGTATGGCAAGCGCCGCAGTGGCCGAGGCCTTCAACCAGATACGCGCCACGGCTGATGACCGGAGCGGCTGCTGCCTGATGCTCCTCGACTGCCGGGGCAAACATCCAGCGCCACGCCGCCAACGGCCAACGCATGCTCAAGGGCCAGGGAATGTCGCTGTCCTTGTTCTCCTGGGCGACGGGCTCCACACCCTTCATGAAGTAGGCATACAACGCCTGCATGTCGCTGTCGCTGACACGGGCGTAGGACGGGTACGGCATCGCCGGGTAAAGCGTACTACCGTTCTTGGCGACGCCATGGCGCACGGCCTTGTCGAAATCTTCGAAGCTGTAGTCGCCCAGGCCGGTTTTGTCCGGGGTGATGTTGGTGGAATAGATCACGCCAATCGGGGTTTCCATCGGCAGCCCACCGGCGAACGGCTTGCCGCCCTTGGCGGTGTGGCAGGCCACGCAGTCACCGGCACGGGCCAGGTATTCACCCTGCTTGATCAAATCGGTCTCAGCCGCGCTTACCGAGCAACTGCTGAACAGGGCAAAACTGGCGATAACAAGTGCTTTCATGGTCATCGCTCCTTATGCCTGCACCAGCGGGCCGGGGTTTTTCAGGTACTGCTCGCGGATCGCCCGCGCCGACCAGTAGGCCAACGCTGCCACCAGGCCGGTAGGGTTGTAGCCCAGGCCTTGTGGGAAAGCCGATGCGCCTGGGACAAACACGTTGTGTAC
This sequence comes from Pseudomonas onubensis, assembly GCF_965653655.1. NCBI lineage: Bacteria > Pseudomonadati > Pseudomonadota > Gammaproteobacteria > Pseudomonadales > Pseudomonadaceae > Pseudomonas > Pseudomonas onubensis. Next base: position 15,019 of record NZ_CBFHAZ010000108.1, read on the forward strand.
ATCCCAGCTTTGCAGGTAACGGTTCAGCGCACTGGTTTTCGGGTCGGTGCCCATGATCGCGCCACCATTGAGGTGGGTGGTCTGGTAGGACGCGGTGTTGAACTGCTCACCGACTTTTTTGCCCAGCACAGCAATGGCCTTGGGGTTCATCGCCGCGGCGACCTTGCCCATTTTCTCCATCATGAAGCGGTTCATCTTGATGTCGTTTTCCTGCCAGTCGAACGTCATCCGCAGCAACGGCAGGCCGTAGGCATCGCGGTAAACCGGGTCCAGATCCAGGTAGTTGCTCCGGTAGGATTGATGCGCGCCATGGGAGTCCATCGACACCTGGTGGGTGTAGTAATCGGCGGTGGCGCGCTTCCAGGCACTGCCCCACGCCGGCGTGCCCGGCGGGTTGGACGTACCGGCAATCGGCCGGCTGCCGGCCTGGTTGACCCACATCGGCGAGCCGCCCACAAAGCCGTGCGGGCCGTGGTCGAAGTTGTCCGCGTTGAAGTCATCGATGGCCACGCCATTGCCGCCCGCACCGATGAAGTTGTTGGTGTGGGTGTCCTTGTCGAAGAAGGCCTTGATGGTGCCCATGTTCTGGTAGGCAAAGTTGCGGCCCACCACGCCCTCATTGGTAATCGGGTCGTAGGGTTTGCCGATGCCCGAGAGCAACATGAGGCGCACGTTGTTGAACTGGAAGGAGGCGATGATCACCAGGTCCGCCGGCTGCTCGCATTCGCGGCCCTGGGCGTCGATATAGGTCACGCCGGTGGCCTTGCTCTTGGTGCTGTCGAGGTTGACTTTAAGCACGTGGGAATTAGCCCGCAGCTCAAAGTTCGGCACCTGACGCAGCGCCGGCAGGATGTTTACGTTCGGCGAAGCCTTGGAGTACATGTAGCAGACATAGCCACTGCAGAAACCGCAGAAGTTGCACGGCCCCATCTGCGCGCCGTAAGGGTTGGTGTACGGCCCCGAAGTATTCGCAGACGGCAGGTTGTAGGGTTTGTAGCCGACGTCGGTGGCCGCTTTCTGAAACAGCTGCGCCGACACAGTATTTTTCTGCGATTCCAGCGGGAACGGATTAGAGCGATCCGGCGCATACGGGTTGCCGCCACGACCTTCGCCCACCAACTGGCCTTTTACGGTCCAGGCCTGGCCGGAGGTGCCGAAGACTTTTTCGGCGTAGTCGAAAAACGGTTCCAGTTCTTCATAGCTCACGCCGAAGTCCTGGATGGTCATGTCCTTGGGAATGAAGTTCTTGCCGTAGCGCTCTTCATAGTGGCTGCGCATGCGCAACTCGATTGGGTCGACACGAAAATGTACGCCCGACCAATGCAGGCCCGCGCCACCCACGCCATTGCCGGGCAAAAACGCACCCAACTGACGGTTGGGCAGGGCGACGTCATTCACGCTATGGCGAATGGTCACCGTCTCCTTGGAGATGTCCTGAAAGAGTTTTTTACGCACGCTGTAGGTCAGTTCGTCGATGACCTGGGGATAGTTGCCGTCCGGGTAGGTGTCCTGCATCGGGCCGCGCTCCAGCGCTACCACGTTGAGGCCAGCTTCGGTCAGTTCCTTGGCCATGATCGCGCCGGTCCAGCCGAAACCCACGATCACCGCGTCCACTTTCTTCATGATGGTCGCCACGTTTATGCCCTCTCGCCGCGAATGGAAACAGCCGGGAAGGGGTATTGCTCGTTGCGTTCAACCCAGTCCATGAAATCGGCGCGGGCGCCGGGGAAGCCGATCATGGTCCAGCCGACCATGCCTTTGTTGCCACCGTGGATCGGGTCGCAGAAGAAGCCTTCCTTGGTGTTTTGCAGCAACAGGTTGAAAAACATCTTGGCCGGTACGGCCTCGAAATGCGCGGTCATCTCGCCGCCGCCCGCTTCCATACGCCGCAGCATGTCGTCCTGGGTAGCGCTGTCTTGCGCAGCAAAAGCTTTACCGTTGAACGCCTTCGACCACGCATCCGTGGCAGCAATGCCCAGGCGATAGATGTCTTTGGGTACCAATTTGCTCTGCCAACCCATCTCTGGCGCCGCATCGGCGTTGAACGGGCCTTGCATGAACCACAGCGCACCGGCGGCGTAAGGCGTGTTCATCTGGCGGTCGATGTATTCTGGCGCGCCAGCTTCCAGGGCGCCTGGGCCTTGGGCATCCGCGGGTATCAGGCGGGCGACGGCGGCGTTGATAAACGCCCACTCTTCAGCCGTGAAGTAACTTGGCTCGTAGGCTTTGTCGCTGACGGGCGTTTTGGCGGGAGCGGCCTGTGCCGGTTCCGGTGTAGCCATCAACATCGAGCCGCCAAGGCCAGTGCTGGCAACCGTGACCACCGGGATCAAGGTCAGGGATTTGCGTAAAAAGTCACGCCGCGGGTTGTCCTGATCTTGATCAGACATAGGTGCACCTCATCATGTGGTCACGGGTTTATCCGCCGCTTCTAGGAGCAGCGTGATGGTTTACCAGGGGCATTGGATCCCAAAGGGATAGAACACACTGGCAATCAATAGTTACAAATGATAGCAGCCTAAGCATTAGAGGAATCGATTCAGCGCAAAAAACAGCGGATCAGATGGGTGGGTTCACGATTCTTTGACGGCCACCTCACACGGCATTGACCCGTTGTAGGCGATTCTGTGGCCCATCAGCCCTATCCCATTCGGTCTCAACGCGCATGTTCACGATTCGATTACTGCCCGCCCTTGGCCTGGCGTTCATGGCACTGTTCACCACGCTGCAGGCCCAGGCCGACGAGGCTACCTCTATCCGCTCCCCCGAGTGGGCGCAGCCGGTGGGCAACCAATTCAACCTGCACCAGATGACGCCCACGCTGTATCGCAGCGCGTTGCCGGACAGCACTGCGCTGCCCGTGCTGCAAAACCTGAAGATAGGCACAGTGATCAACTTCCTGCCGGAATCTGATGCGCCCTGGCTGCAGACTTCTGATATCAAACAGGTGCAGCTGACGTACCGCACCAACCATGTCGACGATGCCGACGTGCTGGCGGCACTCAGGGCCATCCAGGAAGCCGAAACCCAGGGCCCGGTGCTGATGCACTGCAAACACGGCTCCGATCGCACTGGCCTGATGGCGGCGATGTATCGGGTGGTGATTCAGGGCTGGAGCAAGGAGGATGCGCTGAACGAAATGACGCTGGGCGGCTTCGGTTCCAGTAACGGCTTTAAAGACGGCGTTCGCTACATGATGAAGGCTGATGTCGACAAGTTGCGTACAGCGTTGGCCAATGGCGACTGCAGTACCAGTGAGTTCGCGCTGTGCTCTATGAAAAGCTGGATCAACACGGCCAGTAGCAGCCGTGTCGACCCCAAGAAAGACACCGAATTGGTACTCACACCTTAAGCAGGCATCAGTCCTTTTTCAGCTTGGGATTAGGGAAAAACTGCACCGCCTGCACCTTCGGGTCCGCGGGCGCTTTCAACGCCGACGTATTGACCCGCGTGCCCAATTCCTTGGGCACCGAATTGCCTTGTTCATTCAGCGTGTCCGAATAACCACAGGCCACACATTCGCGGTGCGGCACATCGTCTTCGGTCCACATTTTCAACTTGTCCAACTCTTCGCACGCCGGGCAGACCGCCCCGGCGATAAATTGCTTTTTGCTCACCACAGGCCCATCACTCATGCTGCTGCGTCCTCACTCAGGCCGCTGTGGCGCAAGAGTGCGTCAATCGACGGCGCACGTCCGCGGAAGTCGACGAACAGCACCATCGGCGCCTGTGAGCCACCGCGCGCCAGGATCGCTTCGCGAAAGGCGCGGCCGGTTTCGGCATTGAGCACGCCGTCTTCTTCAAACTTGGAGAAGGCATCTGCCGACAGCACTTCCGCCCACTTATAGCTGTAGTAACCCGCCGCATAACCGCCGGCAAAAATGTGCGCAAAGCTGTTAGGGAAGCGGTTGTAGGCTGGTGGGCGCATCACCGAGACCTCATCGCGCACGCCTTCAAGCACCTGCGCTACCGTGCGGCCATCGCCGTGGGTGGCGTGCAGTTCGAAGTCGAACAGCGAGAATTCCAACTGGCGCACCATCATCAGGCCGGACTGGAAGTTCTTCGCCGCGAGCATTTTTTCCAGCAGGTCCTGGGGCAGCGGCTCGCCGCTTTCATAGTGGCCAGAGATCAGCGCCAGGCCTTCCGGCTCCCAGCACCAGTTCTCCATGAATTGGCTCGGCAATTCCACCGCATCCCAGGCCACGCCGTTGATGCCGGACACGCCCGCGTGTTCAACGCGGGTCAGCAGGTGGTGCAGGCCGTGGCCGAATTCATGGAACAGCGTGGTCACTTCATCGTGAGTCAGCAGGGCAGGCTTGCCGCTGTCGGCCGGGGTGAAGTTGCACACCAGGTTCGCCACCGGGCTTTGCAGCACGCCGTCGACAGTGCGGCGGCGATCGCGCGCGCCGTCCATCCAGGCACCGCCACGCTTGTTGGCGCGGGCGTACAGGTCGAAGAAGAAACGCCCGACGTGCTGGCCGTTTTCCTTGATTTCAAACAGGCGAACATCCGGATGCCAGGTGTCGAAGCCTTTTTGCTCGGCGATTTCGATGCCGTACAGGCGCTGCACGATGGCAAACAGGCCGCCCAGCACTTTGTCGATCGGGAAGTAGGCGCGCAGGGCTTCCTGGGACACGCTGTAACGCTGCTCACGAAGTTTTTCGCCGTAGAAACCGCTGTCCCAGCTTTGCAGGTCGGCGCAGCCTTGTTCGGCGGCGTAAGCCTTGAGCTGTTGCAGGTCCTGGGCGGCAAACGGCTTGCTGCGCTTGGCCAGGTCGCGCAGGAAGCTCAGCACCTGGTCGCTGGACTCGGCCATTTTGGTGGCCAGGCTCAGCTCGGAGAACGACGCGTAACCCAACAGTTTGGCCAGCTCCTGACGCAGGTCGAGGATCTGCTCCATCACCGGGCCGTTATCGTTCTTACCGGCATTCGGGCCTTGGTCCGACGCACGGGTGCAGTAGGCCGCGTAGACTTCTTCACGCAGGGCACGGTCGTGGGCGTAGGTCATTACCGCGTAGTAGCTTGGGAATTCCAGGGTGATCAACCAGCCATCGAGGCCTTTGGCCTGGGCGGCGGCAGCCATCTGCGCCTTGGCCGAGTCGGTCAGGCCGGCGAGGGTGGCTTCGTCGGTGACGTGCCTGGTCCACGCCTGGGTAGCGTCCAGCAGTTGGTTGGAGAATTTGCTGCCCAACTCCGACAGTTTGCTCTGCACTTCGGCGTAACGTTTTTGCTGCTCAGGCGGCAAATCGATACCCGACAGGCGGAAGTCGCGCAGCGAATGTTCCAGAATGGTTTTTTGCGCCACATCGAAACCAGCGGCTTCCGGGCTGTTGGCCAGGGCTTCGAAGGCCTGGAACAGTTCGCGGTTCTGGCCCATCTCGGTGGAATAGGCGCTCAATGCCGGCAGGCACGCCTCGTAGGCTTCGCGCAGTTCGGCGCTGTTGCACACGGCGTTGAGGTGGCTGACCGGGCTCCAGGCCGCGCCCAGGCGGTCATTCAGTTCGTCCATGGCCAGTACCAAACCGGCCCACGTAGGGTTTTTGCCCTGGCTTTGCAGGATGCCTTCGATGGCAACGCGGTTGTCGGCGAGGATCTGTTCGATGGCCGGCTGGACGTGCTCGGCACGGATCGCCGAGAACGGCGGCAGGTCGTAGGACTGCAAAAGTGGGTTGTTCGCGCTCACGGTGGGTACCTTGGCTGAAGAAACTGATAAGACAAAGATGGGGCCATCTTAATTACAATCAACACCCACCGCAGCTATCAACCTATAAGAGAGAGGCTATCGTGACCCTTCGCACCTATCAGAACCACACGCCAACCCTGGGCGCCGGGGCTTTTGTCGATATTTCGGCGGTGGTGATCGGCGATGTCGAAATCGGCACCGACAGCTCGGTTTGGCCATTGACCGTGATTCGCGGCGACATGCACCGCATCCGCATCGGTGCACGCACCAGCGTGCAGGACGGCTGTGTGCTGCACATCACCCACGCCGGGCCGTTCAACCCGGACGGCTTCCCGCTGCTGATCGGCGATGATGTGACCATCGCCCACAAAGTCATGCTGCACGGCTGCACCGTCGGCAATCGCATCCTGATCGGCATGGGCAGCATCGTGATGGACGGCGCAGTAGTCGAAGACGATGTAATCATCGGCGCCGGCAGCCTGGTGCCGCCCGGCAAGAAACTGGAAAGCGGTTTTTTGTACGTAGGCAGCCCGGTTAAACAGATCCGCCCACTGACTGACAAAGAACGTGCCTTCTTCACCTACAGCGCCGCGAACTACGTGAAGCTCAAAGACCTGCACCTGGCGCAAGGATTCGACCGATGAGCCTGAACTACTCCACCGTGCTGTTCGACCTGGACGGCACCTTGACCGACCCGCGCGAGGGCATTACCCGCTCGATCCAGTACGCCCTCGGCAAACTCGGCATTGATGAACCCGACCTGACCAAGCTCGAACACTTTATCGGCCCGCCATTGCTGCAAGCCTTTATGCAGTTCTATGGCTTCGATGAGGCCAAAGCCTGGGAAGCGGTGAATTTTTATCGCGAGCGCTTCAAGGTCACAGGCCTTTATGAAAACCGCGTATTCGACGGCGTGATGCCGTTGCTTGAGGAACTGAATGGCCAAGGCCGCCAGCTGTATGTGGCCACATCCAAGCCGTGGGAGTTTGCCCGTGAGATTGCCCGGCATTTTGATTTTGCCAAGCACTTCAAGGTGATCTACGGCAGCGAACTGGATGGCACGCGCACCAACAAGGTTGAGCTGATTGCACACCTGATGAGCGAAGAGGGCTTGGACCCGGCGACCACCTTGATGATTGGGGATCGCAAGCATGACCTGATCGGGGCGCGCAGCAATGGGTTGGATTCGGCGGCAGTGGGGTATGGGTTTGGCAGTTTTGAAGAGCTGAATGCCGAGGCGCCGACTTGGCATTTTGAGACGTTGGAGCAGATGCATCAGGCGTTTTTGCAGCGTCCTTGAGACCGCTATCGCAGGCAAGCCAGCTCTTATCAAACAAAAAATAACCCATTGTTTTTGCTCTTAAAAATCAAGCCGCTTTAACCAGCTGCAACCCCAACTTTCGCGCCTTGCGCTCCAAGGCGCGCAGTTGCCGG